>JAZQUS010000066.1:0-2099 GCA_045631445.1 Eubacteriales bacterium | reverse complement strand
AATTCCAATTTGCCGAGGAGGGGTATGTTATGAAAAAAACAGTTATGAAGAAAAGCATTTATTTAATATGTTTACTTTTAGTTTCTTGCCTTGTTTTCTCGTCCTGCTCTAAATCGGCAGGTCTTAATATAGGATTTGATGGAAGAATGGGACAATTGCCCGAGGTTTATTTTGGTGTGAAAAGCGATAAAACGGAGTTTAATATTGATGATGTTACTCTTGATTTTTCATACGGAGACGGAAGTGTCTCGGATGTAGGTGGTTATGTTGGCGGTGATAATGGAGAAGACTGCCCCATCGTGTGTATTGCCGTATATTTCTTCAATGCTAAATATCAAGATGCGGTAACGATTTTCGGAGATGCACGTTTTGGAGATTATAAAGAAATTGAGGGATTGTATTTTGTAAAAGAAATCAGTTCTGATGATTACAATGAAAATTACGATGTGGAAAATAGCTTTTGGGGTTGTAAATACGACCATACCGAAACTTTGACAATTCCCGAAACTGTTATGGAACGTACTACGGGATATGTCTGTCTTGGTGTTTTTGAAATAGCATATATTCCTTCGGAAAATTTGTATTGTATTGTTGGTGGTGGATACCAAGCCTTAAAATACGAAAAACTCGACGGAAATATGGTGGAATTATCAAAGCCAGTAGGAAGCCACTACTCAGACCCCGAATAAAAGACGATAAATTCCAATTTATCGAGCTGAATGGGCGTTTAATGTGGTGTGATTTTGGTGCAAATTTGGTGCAACACTTTATCAAACGATACTCACGATGTTCACGATATCGCACGAAATCACACGATAAAGCTACGATATCACACGATATTTCACGTTATTCACGATATCAAACGGTATTCTCAAAACTCAAAGAGATAATCTGTGCCTTACGGCGATTATTTCAATACAAAAAGCTCTGCTTCGGCAGAGCTTTTTGTATTGTAGGGCGGTTCAATTTGTAAAGAATTGAGCCGTCCTATTTCATTTAGGGCGATTTTGTGATATAATTTACTCAAATCAACACATTAAGCAAATCTTGTTGTTCCGTTTCACTTTGGCGGTTGGTATAATAAAGTCACAATAAACAACCGAAAAGGAGAAACAAAATGAACACAGACAAAATCTACGCAGAATCCATCGCAAAGGAGTATGCCCCCAAGGACAGCTCCAAAATCGTAGCACTCCGCAAGCTCGACCGAAAGGCAAAGCTACCTGCAACCATCTTCACCTATACTTGGGGTATCATATTCGCACTTGTATTCGGTACGGGAATGTGCCTTGGTATGCAGGTTATCGGTAGCGGTATTACCGGTATGGTGATTGGTATTATCGTCGGCATTATCGGTATGATTGGATGCGGCGTGAACTATCCAATCTACAAGAAGATGCTTGAGGGCGGCAAGAAGAAGTACGCCTATGAGATCGTGGAGCTTGCGAGAGAGATTAGCGAGAGCAAATAAGCATTCACGGAGGGCGTTCTTATGAATAAAAACGAAAGTAAATACTTCAATACGGCAATCAGAATGGACGAAGCCCTCATTACGCTACTTGAAAAGAAGGACTTTGAGTATATCACCATTAAGGAGATATGTGATACGGCAGAGGTAAACCGTTCCACTTTTTACCTACATTACGAGAACACCTCTGATTTGCTAAAGGAAACTACACGTTATATCATTGACAAACATCTCGCATACTACGAAATAGACAAGACACGCATTGCTCTGCAATTTGAAACCTGCAAGCGAGAGGAGCTTTTGTTTATCACAGACGAGTATCTTGTGCCCTATTTGACATTTATCAAAGACAATCAGCGTTTGTTCAAGGTGTCTATCAAGCAGTTTAACTCATTTAATATGAATGAGGTGTATGGCAGAATGTTTGAACACATCTTCAATCCTATTCTTGAACGCTTCCACGTTCCCGAAAAAGAGCGTGCCTATGTGATGAAATTCTATCTAACCGGCGTATTTGCTATTGTTATGGAATGGCTTGACAAGAACTGCTCCGACGATATGGAAACGGTTACCCGGGTCATCACCGATTGTGTGATGGGCGAGAGGAATGTCAATGGATAGAACCTTGAAA
>JAZQUS010000065.1:0-4310 GCA_045631445.1 Eubacteriales bacterium | reverse complement strand
GACCGCCGAGGCGGTGGATGAGGAGAGCACCATTTAGTTTATGCTAACGGCTTTCTTGAAAAACAAAAGCGTTGATTTCTCAAGTAATTTCTGTGTGTTAAGAAACGATGTTTAGCGGATAAAGACGATTATTTGTACAATCCGTGTTCTCCTCATCCACCATAAATGGTCCCCCTTCCCCGCTGGGGAAGGCACATATAAATCCACAATTTATATACAAAAAAGCACCCACTTTTGTGGGTGCTTAATTAAACTATTCACTTTCTCTTAACAGGCACCCAAATTTCACCCTCGGTTTCGGAGATGTAAAATTCAAGATTACAGTTAGTTGCCAGCTCATATTCCTTGCAGCTTGGCAACCATTCCGTCCAAATTTGCGTGTTCACAGTTTGAAGCGCCTCAGGGCATTCTCCTTCATAGTGGAACACCGCCCAAGTCCCCTCGGGAATTGTCTTTGTCACGCAACCATCGGGCACATCGTTCCAAGGGAAATAGAGGTCTGCAATCAAATAATCAAACTCCTTGCCGTCACCGTCAATGCACACACCGAACATTCCGCGAATAACCTCACCACCGCCGGTTGCGTAATGCTCTTCCCAAAACTTTGGAATTTCAACGTAGGATGTTTCCGCATTGAATTTTCTGCACTTGCCCATCACGGTAAATGCCGATTTTTCAACAATTTTGTAATTCATAAAAGTACCGCCTTTCATTGTCAAATTGATAACAAGTGGCGCAAAACCTTTGATTTTTGCACCTTTTTCTTTCGCAGATGACGGAGATATTCCGTGAAATTTAGTGAATGCTCGCGCAAAGCTATCGGGAGAATCGTACCCATATTTGAGTGCGACGTCAATAACCTTAACATCGGAGCGCGAAAGCTCCTCTGCCGCACGCGATAAACGTCGATTTCTTATATATTCACCAACGGTCAAACCACAGCTCGCATTGAAAACTCTTTGAAAATAAAACGGTGAAAGATAAGCCCTTGCCGCAATTTTCGAAATTTCAAGCTCATCGCACAAATTTTCTTCGATATAGTCAATCGCGTTTTGCAACCCGAACGTCAATTCGTTCATAAAATCACTTCCCTTCATCTGCAGAAAGTATTATACCACAAAAATCAAAATCCCTCCCGACTTTTTGTGCTTTGTTGGGAGGAATTTTATAAATTCTTAAACGGGATATTTATTCCTCCTCATAATAATAAGAGTAATCTATTCCCTTCATAAAAATCTCGCGATCATCAATTTTATCCGTTAATGAGGAACTAATCAACTCAAAAATCGGATTTGCATCCAAAGGTGATTTTTCCATAGCAGAAAGGTAGTTCTTTTTATCAATCAAGCTCCAATCAACACACCTTGACAGATTTGCCTTCAAAATCAAATCAAGCCATATTCTTGTGCTTCTGCCATTTCCCTCCATAAAGGGATGAGCAAGGTTCATTTCAACGTATTTATCCACTATATTTTCAAGCGTATCCTCTGGCATTTTTTCTATTTTTTCGAGAATTTCACTCAAAAACATAGCATTGGCAAACATAAATCCGCTTTTACTTATGTTTTTTGTTCTTATTTGACCTGCAAAATCATAAAGACCACCAAAAATATACGAATGAATTTGTTTCAGCCCCTTAATCGTTCCAACTTCAATGTTATTTATAAAGCCACTTTCAAAAAGATCATAAGCTTTTTGTTTGCTTTTTTCGTCAATTGACGAACCAACTGAATACATCCATTTTTTGAAAATCTCGGATTTTTTGCTTGGAATTATTGCTATGAGCATATTAACTCCGTCATCATCAAGAACGTCAGTTAGGTATTTTTTTCCGTCTTTTGCAGTTAATTTCAGTTGTTTACAATTTGTAAACAACTCATAATTTCTTTTTTTCAAAACACCCCAATATACTCTTGGGTTTGCACTGTCAGTAAGAGCAAAGGCAATATCAACCGCAGCATAATACCATTTTGAATCTTCCTCGCTCCAAATCGCGCGCACAGGCACATCGTCAAAAAATCTAATTGAGGTTTTTATCATTTTTTACACCTCCGCTTTTTTATATATTTATTATATCAAATTTTCATCATTTTTTCAATAGTTATAAGAAAATAAAAAGGGGCATTTTCACAAACACCCCTTAGCTTTTATTTTCTTTTCAAATTAAGTATTTTTTGATAGAAATATCCTGCCAAAAGCACAAAGGAAAGCCCCAAAAAGTAAGCAAGTGCCGAAACGATGCCACTTTCAAAAATTCTATTGTTATAAATATTGTGCTCACCGTAAAGCGAAAGCCCGAAAAAAGCCGTTTTGAATATCAAATTCAACACAAGCATTGCTCCTGCAACACAAACAATAATAGAACCGCCGCAAAGTGCCTTTTTTCGTGTCAACTCAACTTGACCGCTTTTAACAAGATAAACTCCCCAAAGTGAGATAAGTATGTGCGCAAAGCAATCCATCGTTATATGCCAATGGAATTTATAGTTTCGCACCAAAAATCCTAAAGCGCCAACAAGACCTGCCACAACCATGCCGAGTGACAAAAGCGCAACAAGTGTCATAAGATACTTGCGAATTGCTTTTGGCATTATCAAAATAATGGGAGTCAAGCAAAACATAAACGGACTCACGTTAGCCGTCGGCAAAGTGTTTTTGAAATTCCAATCGTCAGGGCCAACATCGAAATACATATATCTAACAACATAGAAATATGACGCGAAAATAACGATTGCAAATATCACGTTCACCAAATTTTTATGCTTTGCAAGATATTTTGCCAATACTACCCCAACTATGTAAATCAAGAGCAATACCGCAAAAACAATTAAATATTTCATTAATTACTGTGCCGCGTCAACGATTGCGTTGAACTTTTCTGCAACGAGGGACGCGCCGCCAATAAGACCGCCGTCAACGTTTACTTTAGAAAGAAGCTCTGCCGCATTCTTGTCGTTCATAGAGCCGCCGTACTGAATGATGAGCTCTTCTGCAACTTCTCTGCCATAAAGGTCTGCAACAACGTCACGGATTACGCCGCAAGTTTCGTCTGCCTGCTCGGGAGTAGCTGTAAGACCTGTACCGATTGCCCAAACGGGTTCGTATGCGATGATAACATTCTTAAGCTCTTCTGCGGAGATGCCTGCAAGGTCGAGCTTTGTCTGCATACCAACAACCTCGTTTGTGATGCCTGCAAGTCTTTCTTCCTTAACTTCACCAAGGCAAAGAAGAACCTTAAGACCTGCTGCAAGAGCCGCCTTTGTACGAAGGTTTACAGTTGTATCTGTTTCACCAAAATACTGACGTCTTTCGGAGTGACCGATGATAACGTATTCAACACCGATTTCCTTAAGCATTTTAGCGGAAATTTCACCTGTGTAAGCACCCTTTTCTTCAAAGTGAACGTTCTGCGCACCAATCTTGATGTTAGAGCCTTTTGCCGCTTCCATAGCCGCACCGATTGTTACAAAGGGAGCGCAAAAGATGATGTCACAATTATTTTTGCCCTCAACCATGGGCTTGATTTCATTGATAAATGCAGTTGCCTCGGAAGGAGTAAAGTTCATCTTCCAGTTACCCGCGATAACGTATCTTCTCATTTTTATTTTCTCCTATCGTAAGTATGCTGTGCCGAAAACTCGGCACAGCAATATTTTTTATTAATTATTTATCCTCAAGACAAGCAATACCGGGAAGCTCAAGACCTTCAAGGAATTCAAGAGATGCACCGCCACCTGTTGAGATGTGTGTAATCTGAGACGCAAAACCAAGTGTTTCGCAAGCAGCTGCAGAGTCGCCACCGCCTACGATTGTTGTTGCGCTTGACTTAGCAAGAGCATCTGCCATAGCGATTGTACCCTTTGCAAGTGTGGGGTTTTCGAATACGCCCATAGGACCGTTCCAAACAACTGTCTTAGCATCAAGAACTGCCTGTGAGTAAAGTGCCTGTGTCTTTGTACCGATGTCGCAGCCTTCTCTGTCAGCAGGAATTGCATCTGCATTTACTTCGAGAGTTTCAACAGGAGCATCGATAGGATTGGGGAATTCTGCGATTGTTACAACATCAACAGGAAGAAGGAGCTTAACGCCGTTAGCTTCTGCCTTAGCCATCATATCCTTGCAGTAATCAATCTTTGTTTCGTCAAGAAGTGAGTTGCCGACGCAGTAACCCTTAGCTGCTGCAAACGTGTAAGCCATTCCGCCGCCTATAATAAGGGTATCAACCTTTGTAAGAAGGTTATCGATAACATTAAGCTTGTCTGCAACCTTTGCACCGCCAAGGATAGCAACGAAGGGACGCTCGGGATTGG
>JAZQUS010000064.1:0-4863 GCA_045631445.1 Eubacteriales bacterium | reverse complement strand
GGGGTTTTCCCTCCCACCAAAAATGAAATTAGTTTGAGTTCATAAGCGGGTGCACAGAGTGCCCCCCTACAAAATCGGTACATAACCGCTTTGATAGCAAAATGGCTACGCTTTTAGTAGCAAATCATAGATTTTCGAACTGCCTGCCAACAGTGAGAAAATCGTTATGTAATGTTTGATTTCAATCAAACATTACGATTTGCGCGGTCTTAATTCAACACCTACGATTAAAAAGTTTTGGGGTTATAGGGGGATTTTTCAAAATCCCCCTAAATCTTTTCTCAACTATCTTCTCACCGATATATCTCAATTTATTATTCAAAATTAAAAATCATATCTATATTTTTTCTGCATATACTTTACAAAAACGAAGGTGAAAGCAGGACGAGGAATGACGAGGTTAAAGAGGTATTTAGCAAATGGTTTTTTGATGACGTGTGTGGCGCTTACTTTGAGGGGACTTGGGGTAGCGTTCAATGCCTATATTTCGAAGAAAATTGGAGCGGAGGCATTAGGGCTTTACACGCTTTTGGGGAGTGTCTATTCGTTTGCTCTAACTCTCGCGCTTTCGGGTATAAACTTGACAACAACTCGGCTTGTTTCAGATTCTATTGGAGAAAAAAGCATAGAAAAGATGCACATTTCGATGAGAAAATGTGTAGGTTATGCCCTGTTTTTTGGTGTTTTATCTTCGATGTTGTTATTTTCATTTGCAGATATACTGTCAATCCGAGTTTTGAAGGACGTGCGCGTGACAAAACCGCTTCGATTATGTGCGATAACCTTACCACTCATTTCCCTCTCCGCTTGTTTTAACGGATATTTCACCGCGGTGCGCAGGGTTTACAAAAATGCGATAACGCAGATTAGTGAACAGCTTGCGCGGATTTTCTTTTGTGTAGCTTTGCTTAATTTGTTCTTCGGGCGCGATATGGAGTCATGTTGTATTGCGCTTGTAGTTGGCGGTGCGCTCTCGGAAATGCTATCGTTTTCAATTTCGTTATCTTTTTACGTTTTTGAGAGAAAATCCGTAGGGGACGGTGCCTTCGCCTCCCCACAAAAAATCAACGAACGAAAAATCACAAAAAAGATGCTTGGCATCGCGCTTCCGCTCGCATTTTCGACATATTTTCGTTCGGCACTTCTCACAATCGAGCATATTTTAATTCCAATCGGCATCGAAAAAAGCGGCTCAAATCGGGCGCAATCATTAGTTGCTTACGGAACTTTGCAAAGTATGGTTATGCCACTTGTTCTCTTCCCGAGTGCAATTATTCATTCATTTTCAGGATTGCTTGTTCCCGAACTTGCGGAACTTAAAATTCAAAACAACAAAAGAGAAATTAAATACGTTGCAGAACGAGTTTGCCATCTTGCGCTAACGTTTGCAGTTGGAGTTTCGGGAATTATGATCTATTTTGCAAACGAATTGGGCGTTGGAATTTACGGCTCGACTGATGCAGGACAATACATTCGATTTGTTGCTCACATTGTGCCGATAATGTATCTTGACACCACGGTTGACAACATGCTAAAAGGTCTTGGTGAGCATCTTTACACAATGACAATCAACATTACCGACACACTTTGCTCACTTGTAATGGTTTGGATTCTTATTCCTAAAATGGGAATTTACGGTTACATAACCTTAATTATTGTTAGTGAAATTTTCAATTCGGGAGCAAGTATCTTAAAGCTTGTTAAAGTTACGAAAATACGCTTTAAATTTATAAAATGGTTTGCCTTTCCCGTAATTTCGATAATTTTGAGCACCTGGACGATGGGGATTTTGCGCGGACTTATCACAATTTCCACTCTGCCTGCAATTTTGCTCGCCGCACTTCTCTATTTCCTACTTTTAAGAGTAACTCGCTCGGTTGGAAAGGAAGAAATTAGGTGGGTGAGGGGGATATTCGGCTTCAAATTTTGATTTATCGGAGAGAAGATACAAAGATAAAAAGGTCGCTTTTTGAAAAAAGCTTGGCAAAAACTTTTGTAGCGCTTTGCCGGGCAGCCGTATAGTCTATACTAAGTCTACTAAGTCTACTAACTCCGCGCAACTCGCGTGACTCACTTCTGCGCGCTCGTCACAAATGTTTTCACCGCACAAGTGCGATAAAAACCGCGCCTTGCTACACCGCACATAGCCGTTTTGATAGCAATATGGCTATACTTTGCAATAGCAAATTGGATTTTTCGAGGTGACGAGAAAAATCAATTGTTCCAACTCGTTGGAACAATTTGCGCGGAATTAATTTATCCCCACACGATTAAAGGTTTTGCGGAGCTTTTTCAAAAGCGACCCTTTTATTTAAACTAACTACTCGATAAATCCCAATTTAGCAACAAAAAAGATGTCCGCAAGTGCGAACATCTTTTTTATTTAAAGCTCTATTTTTTCTGGGAATGCTTCTTTGCTCATTATTCCCCACATTTTGTCGATATAGGAGAGTGTATAAAAATTCTCGTAGTAGTGGTAGTAAAACGCGCCTTTCAATGTCATTTCATATACACCGTTTTTCTCCTTGATAAATCCCAAAATCTTTGCAACGAAAAGTTCAAAACCATACATTCTTTTTAGGGGTTTTCCAAAGAATTTTTCAAAATCTCTTTCATCCACTTTTGTGCTATATGCCGTCCAAAAGAGCCAATATATCATTCTTTGGCGCTTGACAAATCTTATAGTAAGAGAAGTTGGGAGCTTTTTATCCTCAATTCTATTGCAATATTCTTCAACGTTGAAGGTGTTTATCTTGAATTGATCTCTCAAAAGGGTGGTTGCGGAGCAACCAAATCCAAGAAAGTTTTCTCTTGTCATCGATGAATACTCTGCCTTGTCACACGAAAATGTCCAAATTGAGTTGCGAGAATATCCTTTAAAATAACAATAGTTTGTTATATCGTCAAGAAGCTTACGCTTTTTCTTTTTGGGCATTGCTTTAACGGGACTTTTTGTGAACGTAAAATCAATAAACGGATAAATTGCAACGTGATTTGCACCGAGTGAAAATGCTTTATCGATATCATTTTTTAAATCTTCATAGGTCTGCTCGGGGAGTGCAAAAATCAAATCCATAGATATGGTTTCAAAGGGTACTTGGCTAAGCGCGTTTGCCATTGACTTGGTATCTACGCTTTTTCTACCGAGTATTTTTTGATATTTATCACCAAACGATTGAATTCCTATGCTTATTTTAGTAACTCCTACGTTTTTTAAAGTAGTTAGAGTTTCAATGTTTACATTGTCGGGATGGAGCTCAAGTCCAATCCCTTCGGTAATAATAAAATGCTCCTCCAAAGCAGAAATTATCTCGCCAATTCTATCTGCCACGAGCGCGGGCGTACCACCTCCGAAATACAAGCTTGTAACCTTTTTCTTCCCCTTGTACTGTGAGCCGACAATATGAATTTCGCGTATCAATGCGTCTATGTATTTATCGCAAAGCTCTTTATCATATTTTATCTTACAGTAAGGACAAAAATTACAAATACTCTTGCAAAACGGAATATGAACGTAGAGCCCAAGCCCTTCACATTCTGCAAACGGAAGGGTTTGATCGTATTCATTTTTAAATTCGAATGGCCTAACTGTGCGAGTCAACCACATTCTCGTCAAATCAGTGATTACGCTCATAATATTCTCCTAAATATACTTTAAGTATGTTCGAAGCATTTCGAAAATGATTTTTATATTACCTCTAAAAAGCAAAGTGTATTCCGCAACGAAGAAATATCCACACTCCGAGCAAAGATCGGGCACGTCAATACATCTTCCGCAGGTGGAAACTTTGCCGTTTTCAATAACAACACATTGATGGCAGGGTGTTGGAAAACTATTGTTGATCAAATAAGGAAATGCACTCTTTAAATTAAATACGGGTGCGCCTTCTTTTATCATCTGCTCAATAGTATCACAGCATTTCTTTTTATCTTCTTTAGTTAGAGCTAATTCTCTTGTGTCAGGATATGGCGTATGGAAATTGAATGAAACTGCCTTTACGTTCTTCGTATCTCGCGCAATACGGCAAACATGCGCCACTGAGTCCTTATTTATTTGGTTTATTGCCATATAAAAACAGATGTTTTCTGCAGTTGCGTTAGCAATATTTTTCATTATGGTATCATAAGTATCGCCTCGAATATCGTTGTGATGCTCTCTATCACCGTCAAGACTAAGCAAAATTAAATCCGCTTCGGGCAAATCTATCGGATGGGTACCGTTGGTTACAACGTTTACGATTAAAAATCCCATTTCCTTTGCCTCAATCACAAGATCGCGCAAGGTCTTTTCTCCGTCACGCCAAAGGAATGTTTCACCACCGCAGAAAAACAAAATTCTAATGCCCATATCATAAAGCTCTTGCATTTCTCGTTTCACCTGCTCATAAGGGTGAACTACTGCGGTTATATTATTTACCGAGCAGTGCTTACAATGTAAGTTACACTTGTCGGTTACAATAACCGTTCCCAAAATGGGTAGCTTTTTTCTGAAAAGTATTGTTTTAACGCCAAACGTGGCAAAATGAACAAAGGATGAAAATTTCATAATGGGACTCCTTTATTAAAAATATAAATTGGTATTTATCGGGGAGGAGATAGTTGAGAAAAGATTTAGGGGGATTTTGAAAAATCCCCCTAAAACCCCAAAACTTTTTAATCGTGGGTGTCGAATCAGAACCGCGCAAATCGTATTGTTTGATTGAAATCAAACAATACACAACGATTTTCTCACTGTTGGCAGGCAGCTCGAAAATCTGTGATTTGCTACTGCAAAGCGAAGCCATTTTGCTATCAAAACGGCTATGTACAGAGTAGCAAAGCGTGGTTTTTTCGTTTGTTTGCAAACGGAAAAACATTTGCGCC
>JAZQUS010000063.1:0-5231 GCA_045631445.1 Eubacteriales bacterium | reverse complement strand
CCGATGTTAGCTTCTACCTTAAATTCACGAAGCAAACGGTCTACGATAATTTCAAGGTGCAACTCACCCATACCTGCGATGATTGTCTGACCAGTTTCCTCGTCAGTATAGGTACGGAATGTGGGGTCTTCTTCTGCAAGCTTTGCAAGAGCGATACCCATCTTTTCCTGACCTGCGCGGGTCTTAGGCTCGATAGCAACTGAAATAACAGGTTCAGGGAATTCCATAGACTCAAGGATTACGGGATTCTTCTGATCACAGAATGTGTCACCTGTTGTTGTATATTTTGTAGATACAACAGCCGCAATATCACCACTGTAGCATACGTCGATATCCTTACGGTCGTTAGCATGCATCTGAAGAACACGGCCGAATCTTTCGTGCTTGTTCTTTGTGGAGTTATATACGTTTGTACCTGCTGCTACGATACCGGAGTAAACACGGAAGAAGCAAAGCTTACCAACGTATGGGTCTGTCATAATCTTGAATGCGAGAGCTGAGAAGGGGTTCTCATCTCCTGCGGGTCTTTCTGTTTCTTCCTCTGTATCAGGATTTACACCCTTGATAGAGGGAATATCGAGAGGAGAAGGCATATAATCAACGATAGCGTCAAGAAGCTTCTGAACGCCCTTGTTTCTATAAGATGTACCGCAAACTACGGGAACGATCTTATTGTCGATTGTTGCCTTACGAAGAGCTGCCTTAAGTTCTTCAACGGAAATTTCATCTTCCATACAGTATCTTTCGAACAATTCTTCATCTGTTTCGCAAATGGATTCAACCATTGCTGCGTGATATTCCTGTGCCTTATCAAGCATATCTGCAGGAATCTCTTCTTCTCTCATATCTTTGCCCTGTTCATCATAGTAAACTTCAGCCTTCATTGACATAAGGTCGATAACACCCTTGAAGTCCATTTCGCAACCAATAGGAAGCTGAATCGGAACTGCGGGAGCATGAAGTCTATCCTTAATCATCTGAACAACGCGGTAGAAGTTCGCACCGTTAATGTCCATCTTATTTACATAGCACATACGGGGAACCTGGTATTTGTTAGCCTGACGCCATACTGTTTCAGACTGAGGTTCAACACCACCCTTAGCACAAAGTACTGTAACAGCACCGTCAAGTACTCTAAGTGAACGTTCAACTTCAACTGTGAAGTCAACGTGTCCGGGTGTGTCGATAATATTTATACGATGTGTATTTGCTTTTGTTGCAGCAGCATCGTTGTGGAACTCTGATTTTGCCCAATAGCAAGTTGTTGCAGCAGAAGTGATTGTAATACCTCTCTCCTGCTCCTGTGCCATCCAGTCCATTGTTGCAGAACCTTCATGAGTTTCACCGATTTTATGAGTCTTACCTGTGTAGAACAAGATACGCTCAGTAGTTGTGGTCTTACCAGCGTCAATGTGCGCCATAATACCAATGTTTCTTGTTTTTTCAAGCGAATATTCTCTTGGCATTGTAAGTCTCCTTTAAAATCAATATCTGTAGTGTGCAAAAGCCTTGTTTGCTTCTGCCATTCTGTGTGTTTCTTCCTTCTTCTTGAATGCAGCGCCTGCACCATTCTTAGCATCCATAATTTCGTTTGCTAATCTTTCTGCCATTGTGCGCTCACCACGTTTTCTGGAATAACCAACGAGCCAACGGAGACCAAGAGTCTGACGTCTTTCAGCTCTTACCTCCATGGGAACCTGATAGGTAGAACCGCCTACACGGCGAGCCTTTACCTCAAGTACAGGCATAATGTTTTCAAGAGCAGCCTGGAAAGCTTCTACAGGATTCTCACCTGTCTTGCCTTCTACGATTGCGAATGCATCGTATACGATTTTCTGTGCTACTCCCTTTTTACCGTCAAGCATTACATTGTTGATAAGCTTTGTTACAAGCTTAGATCCGTAAAGGGGATCCGGCAATACGTCTCTTTTGGAAATTTTACCTCTTCTCGGCACTTTACTTCCCTCCTTCATTAATATTATGAAATCATTGGTACTCAAAAGCATTTCTTCTGTAAATGCACGTCGGCGTGGTCTGCCTTAAACATTAAATTTATGCAGCTCTTTCAGACGAGCGAATATTTTGCTTTATACCTTTTTGTTTTGACCTATTATTTCTTCTTAGGTCTCTTTGCACCGTATTTTGAACGGCTCTGGTTACGGTTCGCTACGCCTTGTGCGTCGAGTGTACCGCGGATGATGTGGTAACGTACACCGGGCAGGTCACGTACTCTTCCGCCTCGAATGAGTACTACGGAGTGTTCCTGCAAGTTGTGGCCGATACCGGGGATATAGGTTGTTACTTCAAGACCATATGTAAGTCTTACTCTTGCGATCTTACGAAGAGCTGAGTTAGGCTTCTTAGGTGTTGTTGTAGATACCTTTGTGCATACTCCTCTTTTCTGAGGTGCGTGCTGATCGGTAGGCTCATTGTGAAGTGTGTTAAAGCCCTTCTGAAGCACGGGTGCTTTGGACTTATAAACCTTCTCGCTACGTCCCTGTCTTACAAGCTGGTTAAAGGTTGGCATTTTCTTCCTCCTTCTTCAAAAATTTAATGTTTATACAGACACGACAAATGCCGTGATACTGTCAAATCAAATTAATTACTCATAAAAAAGCGCCAAATTGCCCTATTTTCACAAATAATTACAGTTTATTATATCACTAAAATGCCGTTTTGTCAAGAAAAATATTATTTTTTTATTTTTTTCGCATTTTGCACAACATATACAATTTTTTGTTTTTATTTTTGTTTAATATCACCATATAAAGACCAATTCCCGACACTCAAATGAGTGTCGGGATCGATTTTAATTATTCAGCAATTTCTTCAACTACTTCTTCAGTCTTGGAAACAGGACGAGCGCTTACGTTATGGTAGCATCTCATACCTGTACCTGCAGGAATGAGCTTACCTATAATTACGTTCTCCTTAAGACCTCTGAGGTGGTCAATCTTACCATTTGTAGCTGCGTCAGTAAGAACTCTTGTTGTTTCCTGGAAGGAAGCTGCAGAAAGGAAGGATTCTGTTGCAAGAGCAGCCTTTGTGATACCAAGAAGCACGGGGCTATATGTTGCAAATGTGAGATCAACCTCACCTGCATCAATTCTTGCCTGAACCTTATTGTTTTCTGCCTCGAATTCAGAAACGTCAACAACAGAGCCAGAAAGAAGATCTGTGTTACCAGGTTCTTCAATTCGAACCTTTCTTGTCATCTGACGAGCAATAATTTCGATATGCTTATCGTTTACAGAAACGGACTGACCACGGTAAACCTTCTGTGTTTCAGTAATGATGTAAGAGTAAACTTCATCAAGGCCCTGAATTCTAAGGATATCTGCAGGTGCCTTACTACCTTCTGTAAGAACCTGACCGCGAGTTACGTGCTGACCGTCAACAACGGCAAGCTTTGTACCGTAAGGAATAGCATATTTAACCTGTTCACCTGTTTCTTCGCTTGTAACAAATACATCGTGAACATTAGCATTTTCACCAAGCTGAACACGGGCAATACCACTATGCTCAGTCATGATAGCTGCCTTCTTGGGCTGACGAGCTTCGAAAAGTTCTTCAACTCTAGGAAGACCTTGTGTAATATCGCTACCTGCGACACCACCGGAGTGGAATGTTCTCATTGTAAGCTGCGTACCAGGTTCACCGATGGACTGAGCCGCGATGATACCAACTGCTTCACCAACGCTTACTCTCTTACCAGATGCAAGGTCTGCACCGTAGCAATGAGCACATACGCCGTGCTTAGCGTGACACTGAATAAGAGAACGAATCTGTACCTTCTTAATGCCTGCTTTTTCAATTGCCTTTGCCTGCTCTTCAGAGATCATTTCGTCATTACCAACGATAACTGCTCCTGTTTCAGGATGAACAACCTCGCCAATTGTATATCTACCAACAATTCTATCTGTAAGTGTTTCAAGAACATTACCTTCCTTAGCGTCTACGTTCTCGCTTACCCAAGCACCCTTTGTTGTGTCACACTTTTCTTCAGTAACGATAACGTCCTGAGAAACGTCAACAAGACGACGTGTAAGGTAACCAGAGTCAGCTGTTCTAAGCGCTGTATCGGAAAGTGATTTACGTGAACCACGAGCACCCATGAAGTACTCTGTGATATTAAGACCTTCACGGAAGTTAGATTTAATAGGAAGCTCGATTGTTTTACCGTTCGCAGCAAACATAAGACCACGCATACCTGCAAGCTGACGCATCTGCTGGATAGAACCACGGGCACCGGAGTCCGCCATGATCTTGATGGGGTTAAATGTATCAAAGCTACGAAGGAGGGCATCAGTAACCTCTTTTGTTGTCTGATCCCAAATTCTAACTACACTATTATATCTTTCTTCTTCAGAAAGTGTACCGCGATTATAATGCTTACGAATAGTTTCAACCTTCTTCTCTGCTTCTGCAATGAAGGGCTTCTTTTCCTGAGGAATTGTCATGTCGTAAACAGAGATTGAGAAGGAAGCACGAGTTGAGTATTTGTAACCCATTTCCTTAATATTATCAAGCATTTCCGCGCAGACAGGAGTACCGTTGTACTTAATACATCTGTCGATAAGCTGACCAAGTTCCTTCTTCTTTGTAACAAACATAATTTCAAGGTCAAACATTGTTTCGGGATTTGTTCTATCCACAAAACCAAGATTCTGAGGAATTGCCTGGTTGAAGATAAGACGTCCGAGTGTTGCGTTAATTACCTTGGACTGCATTACGCCGTCAATTTCTTTCTCAACTCTTACTTTAATAGGAGCATGGAGACCAAGAACTTTATTTTCATAAGCCATAAGGGCTTCATCAAAGTTACGGAATATCATTCCCTCACCAGGTTCACCGGGCTTATCCATTGTAAGATAGTAAGAACCGAGGATCATATCCTGAGAAGGAACTGTTACTGCACGACCGTCAACGGGCTTAAGCAAGTTATTAGCTGAAAGCATAAGGAATCTTGCTTCTGCCTGTGCTTCTGCAGAAAGGGGCACGTGAACGGGCATCTGGTCACCGTCAAAGTCCGCGTTGAACGCAGGACATACAAGGGGGTGAAGCTTGATTGCACGTCCTTCTACAAGAACGGGCTCGAACGCCTGAATAGAAAGACGGTGAAGTGTGGGCGCACGGTTGAGCATTACGGGGTGTTCCAAGTCGGATCGTAGCCATGTCGTTCTGTGAGCCAAGGAGTTGTTATCAGGTCTTGTCTTCCTAAGACCGCTTGG
>JAZQUS010000062.1:0-1728 GCA_045631445.1 Eubacteriales bacterium | reverse complement strand
TGCCTGTTCTACACCGAGAAAAATCATTAGTTCTATAACGGCACATAGACAAACCGTGTTTTTGCTCGCAAAATGATGTCGTGTAGACATCAAACGGTTTGTTTGCCTCGCCATTTATTTTCTATTAACTATTATTTTTTTGCGCGAGGCGTGACACAATTTGCGCGGAATTTATTTTCAAAAAACGATTTGAAAGTTTTGGGGTTATAGGGGGATTTTTTCAAAATCCCCCTAAATCTTTTCTTAACTATCTTCTCACCGCTAAATTCCAATTTGTTTATTTAGAAAAACAAAAAAAACGGTTGAATTTTTTCAACCGTTTTAGTGTTAATTTAGATTAAACTGCTGTCCAACCGCCGTCAACCGCGAGATACTGACCTGTTGTGTAAGAAGAAGCATCGGATGCAAAGTAGATGAGTGCGCCATCAAGTTCACCTGCTCTACCTGCTCTTGCCATGGGGCAATATGTTGCTGCAACCTGGTCAAACATACCTGTATCAAGGATTGCACCTGTCATTTCGCTGCTAAAGTAAGCAGGACCGATTGTGTTAACTGTGATACCCTTCTTAGCCCATTCAACTGCGAGAGCCTTGGTGAGCATCTTTACGCCACCTTTAGCTGCGGAGTAAGCACCTACGGGCCAGCATGTATTGGGCATTACAACCTCGGAGTGAAGAGAACCGATGTTGATGATTTTTCCGTAACCATTCTTAAGCATTACGTTACCAACCTCACGAGCTACGTAGTAAACAGAGTTGAGGTTAACGCCAACTACCCAGTTCCATTCCTCATCGGGAGTAGCTTCTGCGGGAGAAGAGCCTGCAACACCTGCGTTGTTAACGAGAATGTCGATTTTGCCGAAATGGTTTTCAACTGCAGCAACCATTTCTTTAATCTGGTTGTTATCCTGAACATCGCACTTGTATGCGAAGCACTTAACGCCGAGAGCTTCGATTTCTGCCTTAACTGCTTCAAGCTTTTCTACACGACGAGCGCAAATAGCAACGTCAGCACCCTGACGAGCAAGAGCCTTAGCGAACTGAACGCCAAGACCTGAGGAAGCACCTGTTACAAGGGCAACCTTACCTGTTAAATCAAATAAATTGTTCATTGGAATAAATCCCCTTTCAAGATTGTTATTTTTTTGACAATCTTATTGTATCATATTTTGATGAAATTGTCAATAGGAAATATGGTGTTCATAAAAAATTAATTATTTTGGTGTATTGTTAATCATAATTACATTGTACGGTTTATTTAGTTGATTAAATTGTTTGAGGGTGTGTTGCGTTCCTTTGGATTTTCCGTTCCAAAAGGCGAGGCATGTGTCGGAATATTTGGCTATGAGTTGATTGTGCTAATTCGAAATCTAATAGAAAATTATGATAAAAAACACGGTGAAATCAATATTGGGAAGAGAAAATAATTTTTATTGAAAATTTTTCAAAAAATCGGTAAAATATTCTTGACAAATTTAAAAAGGTGTGATATAATGTCAAAGTCGAAAATATTGGGGTGTCGCCAAGCGGTAAGGCATCAGACTCTGACTCTGACATTACCGGGGTTCGAATCCCTGCACCCCAGCCAAAAACAAAGGATACCAATCGGTATCCTTTATTTTTTTGTTTATAAACGTGAATTTTATACAAGAATTTTGCTTTTTTGCACTTTTTGAGGAAATATAGAGTGTTATTTTGCAATTTAAGTACTTGCAAAATGTGAAATATG
>JAZQUS010000061.1:0-7029 GCA_045631445.1 Eubacteriales bacterium | reverse complement strand
TTTCAAAACCGATAATTCGCTCACGAATTATCGAAAATTTACGTCAAATCACTACACACCAATCGATTGTTTTGCCGCGCTTTTTCAAAAGCGCGCGCCCAAGCGGCTTAGGGGTTCCCCGAAGCGACATTTATGAGCTTTGGGGGTTTCCGTCTTGAGCGGTTTTGTTTTAACTAACTCCCCTATAAATCAAAATTTGCAAATATTGTTAACGGCTAACAATAATTTATCCACATCTTTTTTCGTGTTGAATATACCTAACGAAGCTCTTACTGTGCCTGTTTCGGTAGTGCCGAGAGAGGCGTGGGCAAGCGCGGAACAATGAAAGCCACCGCGCAGACAAATATTTTGCTCGTCAAGTAAGGCACAAACGCGCTCTGCGGAGAGATTATTAATATTAAAAGATAGCGTGCTGCCCTCAAAATCTGGTGCATAAACTGTGACTGCTTTGATATTGAAAAATCCGTCGCGCAAAATACGGAATAATTCACATTCGTGCTCAGAAATTCCTTCAATTCCTCGCGATTTGACTTCTTTTGCTCCTTCACAAAGTCCAACTATAGAGGGGAGGGGAAGCGTTCCAACCTCGTGTCGTTCGGGAAGGAAATCGGGCATAGTTGTTTCGAGAGAATGTATCCCGTTGCCGCCCTCAATGAGAGTTTTGAGAAGATTTTTTGAATTTATACCAACGAATCCAACACCTTGGATGCCATATAGTCCCTTATGTGTGGGCGCGGACAGATAATTAATATTCATTTTTTGTATATCTATATTATAATGACCTGCTGATTGAGCTACATCAACCGCAAACAAGATGTTATAAATTTTGCACAATTCCCCGATTTTGTTTACTGGTGCAACGAATGAGCAAATGTTTGATTGATGATTGCAAATTATCATTTTAGTGTTTTGTTTTAATTTTGATTTTATTGAATTCACTATTTGTTCATCTGTTTTAAGTAAACAATCGAAAACATCAAAAGTGATTTTTCCTTCGTCTGTAAGTTTTTGAATTGGGCGCAAAACAGAGTTGTGTTCCATATCACTTATAAGTACGTGATCACCAAAATCAAGCGCGCCCTTGATTATCAAGTTTAGACCGTATGAGCAGGAGGGGACAAACACTATATTTTCGGGGGAGGGGGCGTTGATAAGTGAGCAAATTTCTTCGCGACACGCATAAATTTTGTTTGCGGCAAAAAGAGATAATTTGTGCGAGCCGCGCCCTGCGTTACCACAATAGTCTGAAAGGCAATTTTGGACTTCTTTGATTACGCTTTTGGGTTTCGGAAAGCTTGTTGCAGCATTGTCTAAATAATATAAATTATTTTTCATAGATTTTTTGAATAAATTGTGATGGGAAAATTCCCGCGCGATGCAAAATTGTTCGAACTGTGCGTTCTTCTGAACAGGCAAATTCTATTCCGTAAGCGCAACCTTTTTTGGTGAGTTTGGGGTCGAGAGATACTATTTTGCTATATATTTTCTCGTTTGCAAGTGCTTTTTGGGCTTTTATTGATAAATTTAATGATGATATTGTTGCAATGCAGGTGTTCATTATTTTTTCTCCAAGTTTTTTTAATAGTATATGAAAAAAATGAATAAAGGACTAAATAAAAGGGAATACTAAAACATCAAAATAAAGGAGAAAGATTATGAAATTTCAAAAAATATTAGTTTTGTGTTGCGTTTTAGTGCTTTGTTTGGCAATTTGTAATATTTTGCCGATTCATGGAGAAGAAAAAATATATGAGAGTGTTGTGCGTCTTCACGTTCTTGCAAATTCCGATTCCGAGGAGGATCAGACACTCAAATTGAAGGTTAGAGATGCGATTTTGTCCTATGTTTCACCGCTTGTTATCGATAGTAAAACCAAGGAAGAAGCAATTGAAATCTTGCAGGGAGAACTTGAAAACATTGAAAAAGAAGCAGAAATAATAGTTGTAGAGCAGGGCTACGAATATAATGTTGAAGTGACGTTGACACTTGAAGATTATCCTACGCGAAATTATGAAGCTATGAGTTTTCCATCGGGAGAGTACGTCAGCTTACGCGTTTTGATTGGTGAAGCAGAGGGGCAAAATTGGTGGTGCGTGCTGTTTCCGCCACTCTGCTTGTCCGCGGCAAGTGAAAAAGCGGAGAACGAGGAAGCGTTTATTGCTGTTGGGCTCAACTCTGACCAATATAAAATTATTACTGAAAGTGAAGATATGACTTACTATTTGCGTTTTAAGATTTTAGAGACCGTAAAGAACATTGGAAAATAAAGATTGATGCCTTGCGGGAGAATATATTTTGTTCAAAATAAACAATATTCATAATATTAAAATAGATAAATTGCCATTTTTAACGAAAAATGGCAATTTTTCATTGACAAAGCTGCTCAGTTCAATTATAATTATAATGTAATAATATTGCGCGCAGAATTGCGGTCTTATTAATTATGGAAATTTGAAAGGAGATAATTATGAAAAAGATTATCAAAACACTCGGTATCATTATGACTGTGGCTCTTGTAGTTGCGTTACTTGCGGCTTGTAATCAGCCCATTGAATCAACAACACCCACAGAACCCACAACACCACCATGTGAACACATGTGGACTGCTGCTACTTGCGAAACAGCAAAAACTTGCGTTCTTTGCGGTGAAACGGAAGGTGAACCCAAGGGACACGAAATCGTAGTTGACGAAGCAAAAGCAGTTACATGTACAGAAGACGGTCTCACAGCAGGCGAACATTGTGCAAGATGTGACTACGCGATTGCTCAGGAAACAATTACAGCTCCTGGTCACACAGAAGTAGTTGATGAAGCAGTTGATCCTACTTGCGTAGCTACAGGTTTGACAGCAGGTAAGCATTGCTCCGCTTGTAACGAGGTTCTCGTTGCACAAAGTGAGGTTGCAATGGTTGCTCATAAAATTGCTTACGTAACAACACTTCCCACAGCTGAAGCTGCAGGCTCTACAGTTGGTACATGCTCTGTTTGTGAAGGCACATTCACTTATGACGAAGTAAACGTTATGGGCGCAGGCACATATACTCTTGAAGCAACTGCACTTTCCGGTATTGCACAGTATTCTCTCGCTGACGGTGAAGTAAAGGTTGTTGGTGGTGTGTTTGAATGTCACCTTAGCAATAAGTATAGAACCGACGACGGTCAGAAGAAGACATTTGCAGATGATTACTACGGTACATCAAGAATGAACTACGGTGGAAAGACAGAAATCAACTCTGAAGATAACCCCGATATGATTAAGAACGGTATCGTTATCACAACAACTGATGCTACAACAATCACTATTTGGTGGGCAGCTGGCGGCGATGGTAGACAGGTTGGCTTGTATGATATGGACGGCAATTTGATTGTTAAGAGCGAAGAAGCATCCGTAAAGAATAGTGCATACATTTCAACGTTCACAGTTGAAGCAGGTACCTATATTATTGGTAACGTTGATAATACAAACTATCACTTCAAGGTTGAAGTAGTAGTTGGTGCACCTGCAGAGGTTCCTGCTGAATAATTTAGTTGAATAACATTTATCCCCACTCTATTTGGAGTGGGGATTTTGTTGATATTGATGTTTGGGTTTCAAAATATTAACAATAATAATTTTTTTATATTTTTTTAAAAAACCTATTGACAAGTGAAAAAAATGGTGCTATAATACAGTCAATAAGAAAAAGACGTTTGAGCAAAAAGAGTACAGAGTGAAATGTTTTCAGAGAATCGGCGGTTGGTGCGAGCCGTAAATCAGTAGCTTTGTGGCGTACATTTTGCAAGTTGTGTGTTGAAATCCTTATGAGAGTAGGCACAACGGTGGCTCCCGTTACGAGCGTAGACTTTGATAGAAGTCGGTAAGAGTTAAATCGCGAGGTTTAACTGAAGCAGAGTGGTAACACGGTCTTTTCGTCCCTGCATCCTATACGGATGGAGGGCTTTTTGTTGCTCTCAACAAATATTTTGTAGTCGCTAAGCGACAGGAGGAAAAAATTATGAAAAAGAAAATCGCTATTATTTTGGTAGCAGCAATCGTGTTGGTTTCTTGTTTGGCACTTGTTATGTGTAATCAAGGCGCTAAATATACTGTTGGTATTTGCCAACTTGTTCAACATCCCGCGCTTGACCAAGCAACTCAAGGGTTTATCGATGCTCTTAAGGCAGAACTTGGCGACGATGTTGAATTTGATCTTCAAAATGCATCTGGTGATACAAACGTATGTAATACAATCGTTGGTGGTTTTGTGAGCAAAAAGGTTAATCTTATTATGGCAAATGCAACACCCGCGCTTCAGGCGGCATATAATGCGACAAGTACAATCCCGATTCTTGGTACATCCATTACAGAATATGGCGTAGCACTTGGAACAACTCTTACAAATGGTGTAGTTGGCGGTAACGTATCGGGTACAAGTGACCTTGCTCCTCTTGATAAGCAGGCAGATATGATTCTTGAATTTATGCCCGACGTTGAAAAAGTTGGTATTCTTTACTGTTCTGCAGAAGCAAACTCTGCATATCAGGTTGCAGAAATGAAAAAATTCCTTGAAGCAAGGGGCGTTACAGTTAAAGAATTTGCATTTTCCGACTCCAACGACATTTCTGCAGTTGTGACTGCGGCTTGTAGCGAATGCGATGCGCTTTACATTCCTACTGATAATACAGCAGCTTCTTGTGCAGAAACAATCGGTAATATCGTTCGTGAAAAGAGAATTCCCGTGTTTACAGGTGAAGAAAATCCTGCAAAGGTTTGCGGTGTTGCGTCTCTTACAATCAGCTACTATGACCTTGGTGTAGCAACAGGTAAGATGGCGGCGAAGATTCTTAAGGGTGAAGCAGACGTTTCTACAATGCCCGTTGAATATGCTCCTGCAACAAAGAAATATAATAAAGAAATGTGTGATCTTTTAGGACTTACAGTTCCTGCGGGTTACGAAGAAATGAAATAATTATCAAAGGAATTTTTTATGCAACAATTATTTGGAGCGCTTCCGGGCGCAATATCCTTGGGACTTATCTGGGGTATAATGGCAATAGGCGTTTATATTACTTATAAAATACTTGCAATATCCGACCTTACTGTTGACGGTTCAATCTGTACAGGCGCGGCGGTTTGCACTATGATGATGATAAACGGAGCAAATCCGTGGGTGGCTATGCTTTGTGCAATGATAGCTGGCGGTCTTTGTGGACTTGTAACAGGACTTTTGCATACAGTGCTTGACATCCCCGCAATTTTGTCGGGTATTCTTACTCAGCTTGCGCTTTGGAGTGTAAACCTTAAAATTATGGGACAGGCAAATAGACCTCTTTCGGCAAGAAATTTTCCCGTTATACTTACACAGATGGACACAACTGATGCGATAATTACTCTTGTGCTTGTTGCAGCGGCAATAATCGGCTTGCTTTATTGGTTCTTCGGAACAGCGCTTGGTTGTTCAATTCGTGCAACGGGTTGTAATATCAATATGAGCCGTGCGCAAGGTATTAATACAAATCTTAATAAAGTGTTGGGACTTGTTATTTCCAATGCACTCGTTGCTCTTGCAGGCGCGCTTTTGGCACAGTATCAGGGATTCTGCGACATCAATATGGGTCGTGGAGCAATCGTTATCGGTCTTGCAGCTATAGTTATTGGTGAAGTATTTTTCTCAAAGATTGCTCGCAACTTTGCGGTTCGTCTTTGCGGTGCGCTTGCAGGTGGTGTTATTTACTACATCGTATATCAGGTTATCGTATTCTTGGGACTTGATACAGACCTTCTCAAGATGCTCTCGGCGGCGGTAGTTGCAATCTTCCTTGGTGCTCCAAACCTTAAAAACAAAATATTGACTAAAATTCATACAAAGAAAAACACAAAGGAGGTAGGGGGAAATGCTTGAGATTAAGAATATTTCCAAAACCTTCAATGTGGGTACAATTAATGAGAAAAAAGCGCTTCGCGATGTTTCTCTCACACTTAATGACGGTGATTTCGTAACCGTTATCGGTGGTAACGGTGCGGGTAAATCTACGCTTCTTAATGCAATTTGTGGAACTTGGCAGGTTGATTGCGGTGAAATATTGATCGACGGCAATGACGTAACACATACACCTGAACACAAACGCGCAAAATATCTCGGCAGAGTTTTTCAAGATCCTATGATGGGAACTGCCGCAGATATGGAAATTCAGGAAAATCTCGCTCTTGCTAAACGCAGAGGAAAGGTACGCGGACTCGGTTGGGGAATTACAAAGTCTGAAAAAGAGGAATACCGTCAACTTCTCTCAACCTTGGGACTTGGTCTTGAGGATAGAATGACAAGTAAGGTTGGACTTCTTTCGGGTGGACAAAGACAGGCGGTAACACTTCTTATGGCGGCAATGGCAGAGCCAAAGCTCCTGCTTCTTGACGAGCATACCGCGGCTCTTGACCCCAAAACCGCAGAAAAGGTACTTGAAATTACAGAAAATATCGTAACTGAAAATCATCTTACAACCCTTATGATTACACATAATATGAGAGATGCTATCAAACACGGCAACCGCCTTATTATGATGCACGAGGGCAAGATTATCGTTGACGTTTCAGGTGAAGAAAAGAAAAACCTCACAGTTGAAGACCTACTTGGTTTGTTCAATAAAGCAAGCGGCAAGGAATTTGCTAACGATAGAACTATGCTTGCTTAATACAAAAAAACTCACCTGCATTCAGGTGAGTTTTTTTGTTTGAATTATTGCTTCAAATTTTGATTTATTGGGGAGATAGTTAAATCAAAACCGCTCGCGCCGCTTGGGCGCGCGCTTTTGAAAAAGCGCGGCAAAACAATCGATTGGTGTGCGTAGAGTTTGCGTAAATTTTCGATAATTTGTTTTTGAACAAATTATCGGTTTTGAAATTCCAATCCTGACCTTATGTATAAATACAACGGTCAGTATTGTATTTTCAAAACTACGAAAACCACTATTTACATAGTGATTTTCTAAAATTTACTTTGTTAAACTGTAGCCGTATGATAGCAAAATAGCTACGAACAATCTTCGTAGGGG
>JAZQUS010000060.1:0-38408 GCA_045631445.1 Eubacteriales bacterium | reverse complement strand
GCTAAATTAATCAGTGATTTTATTGAAATATGCAAAAAATGGTTAGACAACACTGATAGTGAATTTATACTAGACCCGGATTATTATGTAATTGGATGATAATATATTAATATGCCGCTATAAGTCGAAGGAGGAAAAAAGATGAACGATTTGCGTTGGAATGGCGAAATGGATTATGGTTGGGAAGACCTTGCAGAATTAATAAGAAGCACCTGCCATCGGTTCGCAAATACTATGTTAGAAATTACCGCATTCTCCCCCAACGCCGAAAGCCGGGAAATGATTTCTAATAAGTGTATGACGCGTTTTGAAAGCATTACGTATATTTTGGCAGATATCGTTGAACAGGGATACCATTGTGCTTCTGAAGATGCAACCGCCGGAGCGCAAAACGCCTCAAAACTAAATGGTTGGATTTTGTTAGGGTCTTTAACGGAAACCACACTTCAAATGTTCCTCGCTTTTTATCTTGACGATTATAAGAAAACCAAGTGGCAACAATGGGAAGACTTTGAAACAGCAAAAGTTCAAACTCCGATTATTGACTGCATCAATGGCATGGTGGCTACAAATATACTTACTGCGGATCAGGCAAAATCTTTAAAGACTGCTGTGAAAGAAAAAATAAAGGAGCATACTAAAGAACACCAAGTTCAAAAAGTTATGCTGGATGAGTTAATACAATTATATCAACACTTGGATTTGTTTGACGAGGACGAGATTTTTTATTTAAAATCCATTCAGTCAAGTAGAAACGGGATACACTCATTCCAAGAAAGAGACATTGGAAACTGGGAAGACCTACGATACAGTGCTAGATTCTTTTGTTATCTGTTAGAATGGGTTATAGACCATCTCCCCGACATTCCTGATGAATGTTATTAAAGATGAGAGCGCTATTTTTATCGTCTGCAGGCTATAAAAATGCACCTATCGTTAAATTTGAACCCATTTTTTTGCAAAAAATGAACCCATTTTCTAAAAAAAGTGAACCCATTTTGCAAAATGAACCCATTAGGATTTTGTATCCTTTTCGTAGCCCTTTCACATAAAGAAACCATAATATTGATACGAAAAACATCGGTATTATGGCTTTTTTATTGCAAAAACAGGGAGATTTTTCCCTTTTTAATAGGTTTTATAGCAAAAATATAGGCTTGTCGGGATAGTTTTCGTCCTTGCAAGCTTTTTTTGTTTTAGTCGTAAAATACAAATCGTTCACTTTATACCCCTTTCGTTCAATTTATGGGGGTATCGTTCAATTATTGATTTGTTTAATAAAAATCTTGGTTTGGATTATTAGGTGTTCTTTTTAATCGCTATTCATCAAACAATCATTTCAAAAAATATTGACAAATAGTGTGCTTTATGATATAATTGTATTACAATAAACGATATCAAAGGAACCAGCTGACTGCAGAGGACGTTGGTTTCTTTATGCTTTTAGAGGAAAATCTTATGGTTAGGAAAAATAAAATTACGCTTTCGACCACGCAGATAATATTGCTCAGCTTCCTTGTGACCATCCTTGTGGGAAGTGGGCTTTTGGCATTACCGATCAGCTCCGCAAGTGGCGAAACCGTGCCGTATCTTGACGCGCTCTTTACGGCAACCACATCCACCTGTGTGACAGGACTCGTTACGCTTCCCACGGTATCCACTTGGAGCGTGTTCGGGCAAGTCGTTATATTGCTTCTTATACAGATCGGTGGACTTGGTATCATCACCATTATGTCGGGGCTGATGCTTCTTCTCAATCGGAAAATGGGCATTGGGGACCGTTTGCTCATTCAGGATGCCTTCAATCTAAACACAATGTCGGGACTCGCAAAATTTGTCAAGAACGTACTGTTCGGCACGCTGTTTATCGAAGGAATCGCTGCTATACTGTATATGTTCGTATTTATCCCCGAATTTGGAGCGAGAGGTATTTGGATATCGGTATTCAATTCTGTTTCTGCATTTTGTAACGCAGGTATTGATATTATCGCTGAAAACAGCATTTGCAATTATGCTACGAACCCTTTAATAAACATCGTCACCTCCGCGCTCATCATTCTCGGCGGTCTCGGTTATATCGTGTGGTGGGACGTGCTTCGTGTTATCAGGAGCCGTTCGTCAAAGAACCGCAGGATATTCAGACATCTGACCTTGCATTCAAAGATTGCTATTACGGCTACGGCAGGGCTTATCCTTGTCGGAGCGATACTCATATTTGCTTTTGAATACGAAAATCACTTGACCATCGGAGAGATGTCCTTGTTTGATAAAATTCAAGTGTCCTTCTTCCAATCGGTCACCACGAGAACCGCAGGCTTTGCCACGGTTCCACAGGAGAATTTAACAAACGCCTCTGCTGCCGTATCCATCATCTTGATGTTAGTTGGCGGCTCACCCGTGGGAACGGCAGGCGGTATGAAAACGGTTACGATTGCCGTTCTCATTTGTTCGGCGTTCGCAACGATAAGAAATAAAAACAGCGCAACCTTGTTTGGTCGCCGCATTTCTGAAGAATCGATAAAAAAAGCGGTTGCCGTGGTTGTAATGTTCCTTACGATTTGTACTGCTGCTACGATACTCCTTATGGCAACGAGCAACGCTTCTGCCATGGATGCGGTCTATGAAACGGTCAGCGCAACGGCAACAGTCGGACTTTCAAGAAATCTGACGTCAACACTTAATACTTTTGGAAAACTCATTATTATCGTGACAATGTATTTCGGAAGAGTCGGACCCATCTCACTTGCGGTGGCGTTTGGTAGTAAAAACGAAAGTCAGAATGTCATTTCCGAGCCGACGGAAGATATCAGTATAGGATAAGGAGAAGATTATGAAAACGAAGAAAACATACGCAGTCTTTGGGCTTGGCAGATACGGCAGAGCCGTGGCAAAAGAGCTTGTAGAGAACGGTATGGAGGTCATTACCGTCGATACCGAGGAAAGAATCGTCAATGATGCGGCGGCATATCTGCCCGTCTGCAAGTGCGCCGACGTGACCGATGCGGAGGTCATCTCCCGTCTTGGTATTGGCAATATTGATACCGTTATCGTCTGTATGGCGAGTAATCTTGAAGCGAGCGTCATGACTGTCACGCTTTGCAAGGAGGCAGGCGTTAAAACGGTTATCGCAAAATGCGCCAACGAGATGCATCAAAAGATATTGCTTCGTGTAGGCGCGGATCAGGTGGTATTTCCCGAGAATGAGTCGGGCATCCGCCTTGCCAAGAACCTGCTCAGTTCGGGCTTTATTGATATGATCTCGCTGTCAAAGGACGTATCAATGGTGGAGATCGACGTAAAGGACGAATGGTGCGGTAAAAATTTGATTGAACTCAACCTTCGCAAAAAATACGGCTTCAATATCGTCGCTATTAAGAAGGGTGAGAAGGTCAACGTGAATATCAATCCCGAGCAGGTGCTTGATAAGGAAACTACGTTGATCGTTATTGCAAATACTGCGAAGCTTGGAAAATTAAAATAAGCTAACAAATTACAATTTGTCTAACTAAAGATGGTATCAAAATATTTGATTACTCACAAACATAAAAGACTGAGTCAATCGACTCGGTCGTTTATGTTTTATATGAGATGAGGAATCTAACCCGTCACTCTAACGTTTGCTTTTGCAAACGTTTTGTTTTTGTTTGCAAAATCACAATCACTCTCGCAAACAATAGTTCCTGATTCTCGTCTCTTGCACCATAATAGAAAAGGTAGTGCTTTTACACTACCTTTTCTTACTATAAATATCCGTACTCACTGATCACAATAAATACATTTAGCGCCTTCGCTAAATAATTTTTTTATTCCTCTTTCACTATTAGATATGCAATGGGGATTACCACAACACTTGCCTTCAATTTCAATACCCATACCCCTCTTATCGTCAATTTCGTAAGTATTAAGAAGCATCAAAATCAAAGCCATACGAATATATCTGCCATACATAGCTTGGTCAAAATAATGCGCTCTGGTATCCTCATCAACATCAACGTCAATCTCGTTTACGCGAGGTAACGGATGCATGATAGAAAGATCACTCTTTGCAAAATCAAGTTTTGCATGATTGAGAATATAAGAATCCTTCAATCTCTCATACTCTTCTGCAGATTCAAATCGCTCCGCCTGAACGCGCGTCATATATAAAACGTCGAGCTCGGGAATTGCTTTTTCAAGATTTGTCATTTCAACATAGTTGCCTTCCTTCAAATAGTCCTCTTTAAGATAGTCGGGAATGCGAAGCTCGTCAGGTGAAATAAGCACAAATTTAACGTTTTCATATCTTGACATAGCCGAAATAAGTGAATGCACCGTTCTGCCGTATTTAAGATCACCGCAAATACCTATTGTAAGATTATCAAATCTTCCCTTTTTCTTATGAATTGTCAAAAGATCGGTAAGCGTTTGTGTGGGGTGATAATGCCCACCGTCTCCTGCGTTAATCACAGGAACACTTGCCACCCTTGAAGCAACGATAGGTGCGCCCTCCTTAGGATGTCGCATAACGATAATATCGGAATAAGCACTCACCATTCTTATAGTGTCAGAAACAGTTTCTCCCTTGCTTACGGACGAGCTTGCCGCTTGATCAAATCCCAATACCTGCCCGCCAAGACTCATCATAGCGGATGTAAAGGAAAGACGCGTTCTCGTAGACGGTTCAAAAAAGAGTGCACCCATTATTTTTCCGCGACATTTATCCGCATATTTTTCAGGATTGTCCATTATATCCGATGCAACCGATATTAGTCCATCAATCTCACTTACACTAAAATCAAGAATATTAATAAGATTTCTCATTTTATGCCTTTGCTCCCCAAACCTCAAGGTAGGCTTTGATACGTGCTACGTCCTCTGCGTGCTTTTCATTTTCAGAGAGGTATTCGATAATATCGTAAACGTCAACAACGGAATATACCGGGAATCCAAATTCCTCACCAACCTCTGCCATTGCGCTCTTCTCACCCTTGCCCTTTTCCTTGCGGTCAACCATTACGAAGCACGCAACAACCTTTGATTCAAGGGATGAAAGAATTTCCATACTCTCACGAATTGCAGTTCCTGCGGTGATAACGTCCTCAACGATAACGATTTTCTCGTCCTTTTGAGGCTTATAACCTACAAACACACCGCCCTCACCATGATCCTTAACTTCCTTTCTGTTAAAGAAGAATGGTACATCAAGTCCCTCTTTAGAAAGACCTATAGATGTTGCAACTGCGATAGAAATTCCCTTGTATGCAGGACCATAGAGAACACTTCTATCTTTTCCAACCTTTTCAAGATAGCTCTTTGCATAGAATTCACCAAGCTTTGCTATTTGATCGCCTGTTTTTATCTCACCCGCGTTAACAAAATACGGGATTTTTCTTCCGCTTTTTGCAGTAAAATCACCAAATTTGAGAACACCTGCGCCCTCAAGAAATTGTATAAATTCTCTCTTGTAGCTTTCCATATTATCCACCTCTTAATCAATAAATTCTCTGCAGCATCTCTCATATGCCGCAACAGGATCGTCAGCAGCGGTAATAGGTCTGCCAACAACAATATAGTCAGAGCCAATTCTCTTTGCCTCTGCAGGAGTCATAACTCTCTTCTGGTCTCCCATATCTCCGTCCGCAAATCGAACACCGGGAGTTACCGTAACAAAATTTTCACCGCATCTTTCGTGAACCTTACCCGCCTCAAGAGGAGAACAAACAACACCGTCAAGTCCCGCCTCTTTAGCACAGGATGCATAGTGCATAACAACCTGATCAATAGGCGCTTTAATAAGAAGATCCTTTTCCATACTTTCCTGATCAGTGGAAGTAAGCTGCGTTACCGCGATAAGCATCGGACGGCTTCCGTCATCGCGTGTAAGCCCCTCAATAGCAGCCTTCATCATATTCTTCGTGCCGGATGCGTGGAGATTTGTCATATCAACATCAAGACGAGAAAGCACAGTCATTCCCTTTTTAACTGTATTGGGAATATCGTGAAGCTTGAGGTCAAGGAAAATCTTGTGTCCTCTTCTTTTAATTTCTCTTACGATAGAAGGACCTTCAGCATAATAAAGCTCCATACCAATCTTTACAAAGGGCTTCTTTCCACCCTCAAATTTATCCAAAAATGCAAAAGTTTTCTCTGCGCTGTCAAAATCACACGCAATAATAACGTCCTTACCCATTATTTTACTCCTCCAATAATATCACTTAAATTTTCAATTCCGTATTTTTCCATAACGTTCGGAAGTTCATCAATTATTTTTTTGCACGCGTATGGGTCAATCAAATTTTGAGCGCCAACTTCAACAGCACACGCACCCGCAAGCATCATTTCGATAACGTCCTCCGCACACGAAACGCCTCCCATTCCTACAACGGGAATTTTTACCGCGTGTGCTACCTGATAGACCATTCGAAGAGCTACGGGAAAAATAGCCTTGCCAGAAAAGCCACCCATCTTGTTTGCTATTACGGGCTTTCTTGTACGAATATCTATTCTCATACCAAGCATTGTGTTGATAAGACTTATACCGTCCGCCCCTGCTTCTTCACACGCCTTTGCAATGGCAACAATATCCGTAACATTTGGCGAAAGCTTGACTATCACTGGCTTTGTTGTAACCTTTTTAACGGCTCTTACTACCTCCGAAGCGCCCTCAGGAGTAGTGCCGAACGCCATACCGCCACCGTGAACGTTTGGGCAGCTAATGTTTACCTCAAGCCAACCTACCTGATCACATTTATCAAGAAGCGCACAGGTATGAACATATTCATCCACCGAAAATCCCGAAACGTTTGCCATAACTTTTTTGTTAAAGCATTTTTTGAGTTTTGGAAGTTCCTCACTAATAACCTTGTCAACACCAGGATTTTGAAGTCCCACCGCATTAATCATACCACTCTCACACTCAGCAATTCGTGGCGTGGGATTTCCAAAGCGAGCATCCTTGGTAGTTCCCTTAAACGAGAATGTTCCAAGAATATTTATGTCGTAAAGCTCGGCAAATTCATAACCAAAGCCAAATGTTCCACTTGCGGGGATAACTGGATTATCAAGCTCTATCCCACAAAGATTCACATTAGTTTTTACCATAAGATTTCCTCCTTGCAAAGCACGGGACCTTCTTTACATATGCGCTTATATCCCGTTACGGTTTTACAGGAGCATCCCATACAAGCTCCAAATCCACAGCCCATTCTTTCCTCAAATGAGAACTGCCCACCCATATTGGTAGCGCGATACACCGCCTTTAGCATCGGTTCGGGGCCGCAGGTATAAAAGTATGAATAATCAAGCCCTGCCATAGCATCCGTAACAAAACCACGAACCCCATATGAACCGTCAACTGTGCCAACGAATACTCTTACACCAAGCTTTTCAAATTCCTTTTCATAAAAAATCTCATCCGCTTTGTTAAAGCCTAAAATCACCGTTGGATTTTTGCCCTCTCTAACGAGCTTTTTGCAAAGCATATACATCGGCGGCACACCAACTCCACCACCAATAAGGAGTGGGGTTTCTCCCGAAACGGATGTATCATATCCGTTTCCAAGTCCAACTAAAACGTCAAGCACCTCACCGCCATTCATTTTGCTCATCTGCTCAGTGCCCTTGCCGACAACCTTGTAAACAAGTGTAAGCTCACCATTCTCGCAATCGCAAACTGAAATGGGACGTCTTAAAAACAAACCGTCAAGTTTTAAGTTGACAAATTGACCGCAATTTGTCACACCCGAAACGTCACCTGAGAGCACCATTTTATAAACGCTATCCGTAAGAGCTATATTTTCTTTTACAGTTAAAAATACCTGTTTCATTTTTTATCCTTTATGCATCAATAGTAGAAATTGTAAGTGTTGTTTCTTCAAGCACGTCAAGAAGCACGCTTACTGTGTCAAGAGACGTGAAAATCGTAACATTGTTTTCAGTCGCGCATTTTCTAATTTCGTGACCGTCCTTGAGAACGCCCGATGAGGAGGCATCACTCGTGTTGATAACGTAAGCAATATGTCCCTGTCGTATTGATTCAATAATCTCATCGCTTCCGTCCGAAAGCTTGTGAAGAACATGGGTGCGAATGCCGTTTTCCTTCAAGAATCGAGCAGTACCCTCTGTAGCTTCAATGTTAAAGCCAAGATTATAGAATCTGCGAATAAGTGGAAGTGCCTCATCCTTATCGCAATCAGCAATAGTTGCAAATACCGTTCCGTAATTCTGCAAATGCATACCACTTGCCTGAAGTCCTTTGTAAAGTGCGCGATAAAATTTATCGTCATATCCAATTGCCTCACCCGTTGATTTCATTTCAGGGGAGAGATATGCATCAAGTCCGCGAAGCTTGTTAAACGAGAACACAGGCACTTTAACGTACCATCTCTTCTTTTCCTCAGGATAAAGCCCGAATATTCCCTGCTCCTTGAGACTTTTTCCTAAAATACATTCAGTTGCAATATCAGCAAGACTGTATCCAGTTGCTTTTGAAAGGAACGGAACGGTTCTTGAGGAACGTGGATTCACCTCAATGATATAAACCTCATCATTTTTATCAACAATAAACTGAATATTGTAAAGGCCGACAATTCCAATACCAAGACCAAGCTTCTTTGCATATTGAAGAATCTTGCCCTTAACCTTATCGGAAATTGAGAAGGTAGGATAAACGCTTATGGAGTCACCGGAGTGAATACCCGTTCTCTCAACAAGCTCCATAATACCGGGAACAAAAACATCATGTCCGTCGCAGATTGCATCAACCTCAACTTCCTTACCGCTAATATACTTATCAACAAGAACGGGCTTGTCCTCATCAATTTCAACTGCAGTTTTAAGGTAGTGGCGAAGTTGACTCTCGTTTGCAACTATCTGCATAGCGCGTCCGCCAAGCACGAAGCTCGGACGCACGAGCACGGGATAACCGATTTTAGCCGCGGCCTCAATGCCATCCTCAATCCTTGTAACCGCGCGTCCCTCGGGTTGAGGAATTTGAAGCTCCTTAAGAAGCTTTTCAAACGCGTCGCGATTTTCTGCTTTATCTATGGCTTCACAATCCGTTCCAATTATCTTAACACCAAGATTTGAAAGTGGCTGTGCAAGATTTATTGCAGTTTGTCCACCTAAGGATGCAATAACACCAACGGGCTTTTCAAACTCAATAATATTCATAACGTCCTCAGTAACAAGCGGCTCAAAATAAAGCTTATCTGCGGTTGTATAGTCCGTTGATACAGTTTCGGGATTGTTGTTGATAATAATTGCCTCATAGCCCGAATTTTTAATAGTTTGAACGGCGTGAACAGTTGAATAGTCAAACTCAACGCCCTGACCAATTCTTATAGGACCTGCTCCAAGAACAACAATCTTCTTTTTATCGGTAACAATAGAATCGTTGCTTCCGTTATAGCTCGAATAGAAATAAGGAATATAAGCTCCTGTGTGGCAGGTGTCAACCATTCTATACGCAGGATACATTTTATTATCGCGACGAAGCTCAAAAACCTCACGCTCATTGCATCCCCAAAGCTTTGCCACATATCTGTCAGAAAATCCCATTTTCTTTGCACTTGTAAGCACTTCAAGGTCAAAAGCACTTACCTTCAAGGATTTTTCCATTTCAACTATATTATTAATTGCCTCAATAAAATAAGAGGTTATTTTTGTAATTTCGTGTATTTTTTCAATGCTCTCTCCCCTGCGCAAAAGCTCTGCTATTGCATAAATATTGTCGTCACGGAATTCTTCAATATAAGACAAAAGCTCGTTTGTTGCATAGCAATCAAACTTTTGATGATGAATGTGATAAACCCCCGTTTCAAGTGAACGAACACCCTTTAAAAGTGACTCCTCAAGCGTTGAACCAATTCCCATTATCTCACCGGTTGCCTTCATCTGCGTGCCGAGTGAGTTTGATGCTGCGCTAAATTTATCAAATGGAAATCTTGGAAGCTTTGCAATAACGTAATCAAGCTGTGGCTCAAATGCAGCATTTGTATTAGCAATTTTTATCTCCTCAAGCGTCATTCCAACAGCAATCTTTGCAGTAACCCTTGCTATAGGATAGCCCGATGCCTTAGAGGCAAGCGCGGAGCTTCTGGAAACTCTTGGATTAACCTCAATAAGATAATATTCGGAGCTTTCGGGATTGAGTGCAAACTGTACGTTACAACCGCCCTCGATTTTCAATTCTCTAATAATCTTTATCGCGGAATCGTTAAGCATCCTCTTATCCTTTTCAGAAAGAGTCATAATGGGTGCTACTACAATACTGTCACCCGTGTGAACACCAACAGGGTCAATATTCTCCATGCCGCATATGGTTATCGCATGGTCATTTCCGTCGCGCATAACCTCAAATTCAATCTCTTTATATCCTTTAACGCTCTTTTCAACAAGAACCTGGTGTACAGGAGAAAGCTTAAATGCGTTAATACCAATTTCTTCAAGCTCTGCTTCATTGTATGCAAAGCCGCCACCTGTTCCACCAAGTGTAAATGCAGGACGAAGAACAACCGGATAGCCTATTCTTTTAGCGGACTCTTTTGCTTCTTCAAGATTATATGCAATTTCAGAGGGAATGGTGGGCTCACCAATAGACTTACAAAGCTCCTTAAAAAGCTCTCTGTCCTCTGCGCGCTCAATACTTTCACTGCTTGTACCGAGAAGCTCCGTGCGGCACTCCTTAAGAATTCCTTTCTTTTCAAGTTGCATAGCAAGATTAAGTCCCGTCTGTCCGCCAATACCGGGCAAAATTGCATCGGGACGCTCATATCTTAATATCTTTGCAACATATTCAAGCGTCAAAGGTTCCATATATACCTTGTCCGCAATGGATGTATCAGTCATAATTGTTGCAGGGTTGGAGTTCACAAGCACCACCTTGTAGCCCTCCTCCTTGAGGGCAAGACAGGCCTGTGTTCCCGCATAGTCAAATTCAGCCGCCTGACCAATAACTATGGGACCTGATCCAATAATCATTATCTTTTTTATATCAGTTCTTTTTGCCATTTTCTTTCTCCTCCTCAAAGCCCTTTATATCACTATAAACTATTTTTCCGTTATATACTGTCAAAAGACATTTTCCAAACACTCTTTCATTCTCAAAGGGAGTGCTTTTTCCCTTTGATAAAAATTCCGATGGATCAATGCTATATTCTGCATTGAGATCAAAAACGGTAAACCCTACGTCGTCGTTAATGTTAAATCTTTTTCTCGGATTTACCGACATCAAATTCACAAGACGCTCAAGTGTAAGCTCACCCGTCCTTACAAGGTGTGTGTAAAGCAATGGAAACGCAGTTTCGATTCCCACAACACCCATCGCGCTCTTTTCAAGACCTCTGCCCTTTTCCTCTGCAGAATGGGGCGCGTGGTCTGTGGCAATCATATCAATAGTTCCATCAAGAACACCTTTAAGTATTGCCTCTCGGTCATCAGGTGAACGTAAAGGAGGATTCATTTTAAATCTTCCATTTTCTTGTAAACAAGAATCGTCAAGCAAAATGTAGTGCGGACCTGTTTCAGTGGTAACGTTAACCCCGCTTGCTTTTGCCTTTCTTATAACATCAACGCTCTCCTTTGTTGAGATATGGCAAACGTGATATGCTACTCCTGTTTGGCGCGAAAGTTCAAGATCTCTTGCTATCTGCCCCCACTCACTTTCAGAGCAAATTCCTCTGTGACCGTGCATGCGCGCATATTCTCCATCGTGTATATATCCGCCGTGAAGGAGTGAATTATCCTCACAATGCGCAACTATCATCTTGTTTAAGCTCTTTGCCTTTTTCATAGCGGAAATCATCATTTCTTCATTTTGCACGCCCCTGCCATCATCTGAAAAAGCAACAACATCATTTGCCATCCCCTCCATATCGGAAAGCAACTCTCCGCCCTGTGAAACAGTAATAGTGCCGTAAGGATGAACCGCGATACACGCATCGCGTTTGATAATGTCAAGTTGAACACCCAAATGCTCTATCGAGTCGGGTGTGGGATTAAGATTTGGCATTGAACATACCGCAGTATATCCGCCGCGAGCCGCTGCAAGAGTACCGCTTTTTATGGTTTCCTTATAAGAAAAGCCCGGCTCTCGTAAATGTACATGTACATCACAAAAACCGGGAAAAATAGCAATATTATCAATAACGATAGAATTTTCATCAAAATGGGAAACGTCCCCCTCAAAAGAGGAGAGAGAAACACCGTCAAAAGAAATATTACGAGTAATCATCTTACCGTCTTCATACATTTTTGCATTTTTGAACACAAGCATCATACCATAATCTCCTTTTTTCTTATATCTTTATATCCTTGTTATTATACCACATTGTTTTTTTAAAGTCAATACAATTTGAACATTATTTCTGCATTTTTGAACAATTTATTAACAAAACAAAAGGGACTAAGCCATTAACTTAATCCCTTTTTAGTATTATATTTTAGTCACCGAAAGAAATACCAGTATTACGAGCAGTTTTAACTACAAAGCCGTTGGGGTCAACGTTATGGCTACCACCCTTACTTGTTTCACCTGTAGCACCGCTTCCGAGTACCTTTTCAAGAGAAACAGTTTGAGGAACTGCGTTGTAAATTGTAACCATTTCACCGCTCTTGCCCTCAAAAAGAGCATCAACCGCAAGAGAACCAAGCTTTGTGCAAAGGCTTCTGTCGTACTGGCAAGTTTCACCGCCACGCTGTGTGTGACCAATGTTTGTAGCACGAACTTCCTTGCCACCAAGCAATTCTTCAAGTTGAGAAGCAAGCTGATCACCAACACCGCCAAGACGGATTGTATCTGCACTGTCAGCAACAATCTTCTTGATAACAACGTCGCCATCCTTGGGCTTTGCACCTTCGGAAACAACGATTACTGTATCATAAAGGCCCTTTGCATCACGGTTTTTAATAACTTCAGCAATTTTGTTAATATCATAAGGAATTTCGGGCAAAAGAATGATATCAGCACCGCCGGAAAGACCGCCTTCAAGCGCAAGCCAACCGCAGTTTCTACCCATAACCTCAAGAATCTGAACTCTATCGTGAGAGAAAGCAGTTGTTCTAACTCTGTCAACTGCATTGCAAATTACACCAAGAGCAGTTGTAAAGCCAAAAGTAATATCCGCATAAGAAACGTCGTTATCGATAGTCTTAGGAACACCGATTACACGAACACCCTTTCTTGCAAAGTCACGAGCACTTGTAAGAGTACCGTCACCACCGATAACTACAAGAGCATCAATATTAAGGTTCTTAAGATTCTGAACAGCAACGTCACTAACGTCCTTGTGCTGAATATTGCCGTTTTCATCACGGTAAGCATAGTTGAAAAGGTTGTCCTTATTTGAATTTTTAAGGATTGTTCCACCCTGATTTAAGATATTTGCTGTGTTTTCAGCAGTAAGCTCCATATAGTTGTTTGCATACAAGCCTGCATAACCCTTCTTAAAGCCGATAACTTCACAACCGTATTTATTGATAGCAGTAAGAGTTACAGCTCTTACAACCGCATTAAGACCGGAGCAATCTCCGCCACCAGTCAAAACGCCAATTCTTTTAATTTCAGACATATTTTTCTCCAATCTATATAATTTGATTAATATATTGCGCATTTTTTCCGCATTCCGATATATTATACCACAAAACTTTACATTTTTCAATATATTTTTTATAAAATTAATTCTAAATAAGCTTATTTTTAATATTTTGATTAAGAAAAAGCAAAAACCACCGATAAAACAATCGGTGGTTTTTGAAATAACCATATTTATTATGCTTTTTTTATATCTGCTCTTTCATATTGGCATTTGTCTGCCTTAACGGTAAATTCAAAGCGATTTTCGTCAAACGGAGGATATATAGTTGAAGATAACACTCTGCCATTTTCAAAAATCTCAACAGAAAATTCATCCATAACAATAGTAAGCGTTATATCTTCCTTATTTGAGCAAGGCATACGTCTGATACCGTTCAAGGAATCCTCATCCTTCTCTGCTCCTTGAATTTTCTCACCCGATTTAGAACGATCAAATATCCATTCAGAGTTATTCAAGGTCAATCGAGTATAACTTTCTCCATTGGATCGCATCTTTATGTCAAGTGCCTCAAGTTTTGTTGCCTTTATAGTAACAACACCACAAACAACCTTGTCAACAAAATTATCTTCAACAGTTGTTTTAAGTGCCTCATTGCAATTTACGATTGGCTCTTGCTGTAATCTGCCATTCTCTATAAATACTCTTCTCGGCACAGTCATCATACCCGCAAATCCGTATTTTGCAGATGGCACGTTTCTGTCCCACATATTGAGCCAACCCATAAGAACGGGCTTGCCTGCAAAGGTCTGCGGAGCATACATATCAAAGCCGTAATCCACAATACCACGAGAGTCCTCTTTAAAAGTACCCGTAGAATAATCAATTTTGCCCTTATACCAACGGCAAGTATGAATATTGAGATGCACTCCGTTTTCACTTGGTTGGAATTGTTCGCAACAAAGCAAATATCCTAATTTCTCGTTATAGTCAGGACATTCAATCATAGTACCAGCAGAATCTTTTCCAAAAAGATCATTAACAAATTCCCAATTAAATAAATCCTTGGATTTAAATAACAGAATTCTGCCCCTTCCCTCTATTTTTCTTGCTGCAACAATGCACCAAAAACAATCATCGTAAAGCCAAACCTTTGGATCACGAAAATCGCAAGGTGCATAGCCTTCTGGTAAATGATTTTCTCCAATAACTATACCGTGTTTTTTAAAGGTTATACCATCGTCGCTTTCTGCCAAGCATTGAAGCTGTCTAATGCTTTCGCCACCTTGATTTTCAACAAAGCCAGTGTACATAAGCCATAGCTTGCCACCGTGTACGATTGCACTACCGGAAAAGCAACCGTTCTTATCACATTCATCACCTGGTGCTAATGCAATAGGAAGGTATTTCCAGTTAGTCAAATCGTCACTCACAACGTGTCCCCAATGCATTGGACCCCACTTTGTGTCGTTCGGATAATGCTGGTAAAAAGCGTGGTATTGACCATTAAAATATATCAATCCATTCGGATCGTTTATCCAACCTACCTCACCTGTTATGTGAAAAGCAGGTTCTTTAATTTTAGTAATAGTCATAAATTTCTCACTTTTCCCCCTCCGCCCAAAATAGCGGAGGGGATATTTTATTAATTACTGAATAGCTGCAATAAATCCTTCAGGAGCACTGTCAAGATTCACTCTGAAATCGTCAACTACGAAGCAACCGTAGTTAGCTACAGAATCGTCAACTACTCTAAAGAAGCATTCGGCCTCTTCACCTGTGTACTGATAGAAATATGCGTGCATTTCTGTGTTAATCTTGCCGGGAGCTTCATTGTAGAATCTTGCGATTACAGTTCCATCCGCCTTAACAAGCTCAACGCGTACCTCACGTGTACCTGCGCCACCGAATCTAAAGGATACGAAAGCATTCTGCTTGAGAGTGAATGTAGAGCTTACAAGCTCACCCTTTGTGTTTTCGCAGTTTGTACCGTCAGGACGGCAGAATGTAAACAAATTATTGCCATCTTTTCTATCGTCATTCTTTGTATACCAGCCTGCATCGTGCTCAGAACTTTCTACCCAACCGAGTGTGTTGTGTGCGCCTGATTCCCAAATATTCATATGCCATCCGTCAAGACCGTTTTCAAAGCTACCGTTTTCAATTGTGTAATTAGGCACAACCTTGATATTGTTTGCAACAATACCTTCGGGCAATGCAACACCTTCAGGATAATATGTTACAACGTGGTCAAAGGATACGCATCCCCAACCGTTTTCTGCCTGGTCGATAACCTGAATTCTTGCGGTTCTGCCGATGTATGCAGAAAGGTCTGCAACGTACTGAATAAGAATAGCATCTCTTTGTGCCTGCTGATGATATTTAGCAAGAACCTCACCTGTAACTGCGTCAATTACCTGAACGTAGCACATTTCGTGTCCGCCACCACCGAGCTTAAATGAAATCCAACCTGTTCCGCCGATTTCAAATACAGAGCTTGTAAGAGATCCCTTGTTTCTCTCTCTCATTGTGTCGGCACCAAAGCTTTCAACACCTGTAAAGAGGAAATCACCAACCTTTTCATAAGGAATGTTGTCACCCCAATAGCCGTTAGCATTTGTAACAACACCGATTTCACCGTTGTTCCACCAACCCTGAACGTTGCCCATTTCAAAGCTACCGTTAAATACGTCATAAATAGTACCGGAAACTGCGTAGCTTACAGGAGTTGCAGGATTAAAGCCCTCGGGCTCGTTATCGTAATATGTTTCAAAGCTGTCCGCAAAGAACAAACCGTAGTTACTATCTGCGTTATCACTAATGCGGAAGAATACTTCTCTGCCCATAAATGCTGACAAATCTGCCTTATAAGCTATAAGAGTACAACCGCTCTTTTCACCATTGGTGCGATCTGCCCACAAACCGTTATAGTAACGGGCAAGGAGCTGCTTTGTTTCTGCATCAACCACGTCAACGTAAACGTAGTTTTCATCTCTCATAGCACCAAGCTTGAATGTTACAAAACCTGAGCCACCAACCTTAAATGTTGAGCTTGTCAATGTACCAACTGCGCTCTCAAGTGCACCGGGTACGTATGCAGAGAACATATTTGCTCCGTCCATACCGAATGCATAACCCTCTGCGCGTTCAGGGTCATTGAGCCAATAGTGTGTATCGGAGCCGATAGCACCAATGTTACCAACAACTGTCCAACCTGCAAGACCGTTTTCAAATCCGCCGTTTTGAAGTCTGTATTCAGTACTGTCAAATCCACAGTTGTCACAAACGAATCCGTTTGCAAAATTGTGGCTACCTGAAGCTTTAATAGTTTCTGTGTATGCATCAGAACAATTCTTACATGTGTATGTCATAAGACCTTCTTCTGTACATGTTGCAGGAATTGTTACAACGCCCTCATATTTGTGTCCAAGAGCAGGAATTTCTTTTTGTTCTTCAAGTGTAACGTTACATACTGCGCACTTCTTACCGTCTGTAAGACCTGTTTCCAAGCATGTTGCAGATTTACCTGCTACTACTTCTTCAGTATGACCCTTAGGAGCTGTTTCATCACCTGTGCGTGTTGCACCGCAAGCAGTACATGTGTATGTTGTGTAACCACCGTTCACACAATCAGGAGAGGTTACAACTGCACTTTCCTTGTGACCTGTAGCACTTGTAGCATCACCTGTATATGATTTACCACAAGCCTTACATGTGTATGTTGTGTAACCACCCTCCAAGCAAGATGGAGCAGTTACTACTGTATTGTAGTTATGACCAAGAGCTGCTTTTTCAACATATGTTGAGTAATCACATCTTGAGCACTTTACGTATGCATCCCAACCCTTATCGGTGCATGTGGGAGCTTTTGCTTCATAAGAAATGTTGTTATGTCCGAGTGCTGCAATAACTTCTGTTTTTTCGTCACCACAAGCGGAGCAAACCAAAGTCTTTGAGCCTGCCGCTTCACAAGTAGCATCTGTTGTGCTTGTAACTTTGTAGTTATGAGGAAGAGCATCTACAGTTTTATGTGTACGATTAAGTTCACCGCCACATACTGTACAATAAACAACCTCGTCATAGCTTCCCGCTACACCACAAGCCGCAGATGTTGCATTTTCAACAACAGGCGCACCTGCCTTGCACTCACCTGCTACTTTTCCACAGTAAGCACATGCGTGAGAATTTTCCTGCTCTGCATGTGTTCCTTGAGCTACGCCACAACCGTTATCACAAACGTGATCCTTACCTTCGTCTGCGTGACCTGTAGCATCAATCTCTTCTGTGTATGTATGACTTACATCATTCTTACATGTAAATGTTTTAATGCCCTTTTCGGTGCATGTAGGAGCTGTTGTTACGACGCCTTCATAATCATGTCCAAGAGCCGCAACTGTTTCCTGAACAACAAGAACTGTGTCACATACGGAACAGTGCTTGCCTTCAGTAAGACCTGAGTTTTCGCAGTTAGCTGCAACCGCTTCGTCTACTACCTCAGTATGAGGAAGCATGTCGATAGCTTCTGTATAGCTGTCATTACAAGAACATACGAATGTTTTTTCACCCATTTCTGTACAAGTGGGTGCTTTTGTAATTTCTTCGGAATATTGGTGAGTATGTGTTGTATCTTGAACATCAAGTCCACAACCAACAACCATAAGTCCAACAAGTGCAACCAATATGATTGCGATTAAAGTGTTTTTAACAAATGAGTTTTTCATTTTTGCCTCCTAATGTGTATTTAATTAGAATTGCTTATTTATTAATAATCCTTTTTCAAGGTATTATTTAAGTTTGTTTTCAATGAGAGTTGCCTCGGGCAAGTCCTCAACTGAAGCATAATAGGTAATGAAGCTATCAACTGCCAAGCAGCCCCACGCCTCATGTGCATTGTCAACAACGCGAATGTAAACCTCTCTGCCCATATATTCTGACAAATCAGCTTTAAATTGGAACATACGTCCCTCGTTACTATCCGCATTGTCATTGTGATATTTTGCAATAACCGTTTCTGTGTCAACGTCAACAATTTCAATATAGCATTCGGGGTTATAACCACCTCCAAGCTTGAATGTGATATATCCCGAACCACCTATGATAAATGTTGAACTTGTAAGAGTACCGTGAGCACCTTCCATCCAACCGTTAACGTCTTCAACACCCGAGAACAAGTACATTCCGTCCTTGTTATAAAACTTGTCGGCATTCTTCCAGAAAACGTCCTGACCCGAAACGTAACCGATTGCACCGTCAAGTGTCCAACCTGTCAAATCACCTGTTTCAAAGTCGCCATTCAATACCTGATAAGGATTGTCCTCACCAAGAATTTTGTCAGATGTAGGACCTGGCTTAATATCAATAGCAAGGTTTGCCTTTTCGGGCACGATTGATGCATCCTTATAGTAGGTTACGAAGCTGTCAACCGTGATAAGACCCCAGTTATTAATAGAATTATCAACCACCTGAATCTTTACGCTTCTGCCCATAAATGCAGAAAGATCTGCCTTATACCAAACCATATTTGCAAGATTGCTTCCGTGATTAAGTATATCCGTTCCTCTATCATTGAACAATCTATTAGCATAGCGAGCAAGCTCCTCGCCAGTTTCTGCATCAATAATGGAAATATAACATTGCAATGGATTTCCACCGCCGCCAAACATAAATGTGATGTAACCCGAACCGCCAACTGTAAACGCAGAGCTTGTTAAAGTACCCTTATGTGATTCGAGCACACCCGCGCCCTCGTTAACGATACCGGAGAACAACCAGCTGCCCTTCTTGTTGTATGGGAAGTTTGCGTCCCACCAACCTGCAGCATTGGTTACAATACCGATCTTGTCACCTGCAAGTGTCCAGCCTGTAAGATCACCTGTTTCAAAGCCACCGTTAACAACCTGATATTCACTATCGGGCATAATATCGGATTCATATTTTGCAAGGAAGGATTCACTATCAATCCACAAGGGCTTTTCCTCCCAATATGTCTGAACGCTATCCAAAACGATGCAACCAAGCTCGTCACTTGAAGTATTCATATCAACCACCTCAATATACATTGTTTCTCCAATATATTTAGAAAGGTCTGCGTAATACTGAACCATATTCAAAAGACGCATACCGTTTTGAACGTATGGGAACTGATAGTTCCAATATTTAAAGTTGGAATATCTCGCAACCTCAATAGCGCTATCTCCCTGTTTCACCATAAATCTAATATAAGTTTTAGTGTTGTCGGAGCAACCGCCAAGCTTGTATGAAACATATCCCGAGCCACCCAAAACGAACTCGGATGAACGAAGGATACCAGTTGCGCTTGGCATATATTTTCCGTAGTGATAATTTCCGTCACGGGAATAAGTAATATTTTCGTTCCACCAAACGCTCTCAGTATTAACACCCTCGTTAGAGAAGGCATCACCCTCAACAATAGTCCAGCCAGCAAGTGAGCCAAGCTCAAAGCCACCATTTGCTATTTCGTAAATTGAAGGAGCAACCGCTTCTGTTTCGTAATCAGTTACTTTAGTGAAGAATACGCCCTCTACCTGAGGATCAACGTATTCACCAATTCGAATATCGTCAACCGCGATATAACCATAATAATAGCTTTCATCGTTGTCAACTATTCTAATATAAATTTCCTGATTTGCATACTCTGACAAATCAACGGTGTACTGATAGAAGTTATCTGTATTGTATACACCCGCAGCATATCTGTCAGGAATGATATATTCCTCAGTATGCTCGTGGAAATATTCATTAGTTTGCATTGCAATGAGCTTGTCGTTCTCTGCTAAATAAAAACCAACGAAGCAAATCTTTTCCTTTGCCTTTTGAGGTGCGCCCGTACCCTTGCCAACGGTCAAAGCACCGCCTGCCAATTTCAAAGTAACGATACCATCATCTGTAAGAGTGAAATTACCTGAACGAATAGCACCTGTTCTTGCGCCGGAATATTTACCGTGATAACCTTTACCTGTAAGATACCAGTTACCTGTTTGATTAATGGACAAAACGTTGTTGTTTGCATCATTTTCAAACATAAATGTCTTTCTTGAGGAAACACAATCATCATCAAAAGCATTTCCGTATTCAATAGTCCACCCCGAGAGGTCGGCGGATTCAAATCCGCCGTTAATCAAGGGCTTGTTTGTAGTATTATTTTGTTGAGGTTTAGTTCTTATGCAGGCAGTCAAGCCGAAGCACAAAAATATTACACATAAAATACTTAAAATTCTTATCATATTTTTACGCATATAAACCTCCTTAATCACCCAAATTTCCCATATTACCATAGTAGGGAGGAGTTACAGTATCACTGTAAGCGCTACCCATGCGGTAAATAGTCAATTCAGTAAACTTAATATTTGCATTGTTGTCAAACATTCTCAAATAGTCAGAATCTCCATATTTAGGATAAATTCTCGTTGTAAAGCTAATCACACCGTCAACGTAAACCTCAAGCATTGAACGGTCAAGCAAGATTGTAATTTCATAAGTATTCTTAACTCTGTTCCATGTGTGGCTTGGCTGTTTACTAACGTAACCAAGTAACGAGGATTGATTTCTTTCAACGTAAACACCATTGTTAGTAAACATGATGCCAGTTTTTTCAGTATTGTTGTCAACTCCAAAAGGATTATATCTCAAATACAAGCCTGCGGAATATTCAGGACTTGAAGGATCAAGTTCAATAGTTGCTCTAATTTCCAACAAATCTCCGCGAATGCTTGAAATTTCACTATTTATTTCTTCAGCAGTCTTACCTTCACCACTGTATTCATACAAGGTTTCTTCTCTCAAGGATTCAATTTCCTTGATAGGCTCACGAATAACATCCTTGCCATCGTCAGAAAGCCACAATTCAAGAGGAATTGCAAAGTTGTGTGCCCAACCTGCATCATAGTTCTGTGCAGTACCTGCATCCTTACCCTGAGCAATCGCATAAATAATTGTTCTACCCTGTTCGTAGCTTGTCTTACCTGCGGCAATATCCTCTTCAGTCAAGAAGCAATAGCCGTTCTGACCTGTATAAACGCCACGTCCCAAGTCAAAGAGTTTAGGTTGGTCATCGTCTGCAATAAATCTGCAAGTATTCTTATCAAATGTACCTATCCAATAGTAGCATTCAACCGTGTAACCATCAACAGTATACTGAGGACAGTCAAACAAAATGTATTTTGTTTGAGAACCGTCCTTCGTGCTAATGGGAAGCATTACAACGCACTCCCAATGTGCACCCTGTTCAGGATATCTATTGTAATCACATTGATAAAGATATCCGCGATGCTCCCATTCTCTCATATCTTCGGATGTGTAAATAACCGCCGAACCACCCGCGCCAGGGATTGAGGTGGAAACCATCATATAGTAAGTTCCATCGTCATACCAAACGAATGGGTCACGGAACTGCTCTCTTTCACCCTGTGTGTTGTCATTTGGCTGAGTAATAACGAGCTTATCCTCAACAACCCACTCAACAAGATAGGGGTCATCGGGATCAGCCGCGTGAGCAAATGCAACGTTCTGTCCACCGTGGTTGGTATTGCCATACAAATTCGTACCTGCCGTAATTGCAAGCCAAGGAGTTCCGTCAGGACCAATACATGCGCCACCTGTCCAAATACCTTCCGGACAAATATCCTTTGTAGGAACAACCGCATCCTTAACGTACTCCCAATGCACCATATCCTTACTTACGATATGCGCCCAACGAATCTGTGACCAATAAGGTCCTGCGGGGTTGTGCTGATAGAATACGTGATACATTCCCTTGTAATAGAAGGGAGAGTGTGGCTCATTCATCCATACTGCAGGAGGAATAGCGTGATATTGAGGACGATAACGGTCGCCCTCATAAACTGAAGAATCAAGCGCAATATCATTCCAATCAAGATAAGGATGAGCTTCAGTTGAGTCCGTATCATTATAAATATTAACAATTTCCTTGGGGCTTAATGCCTCAGAATAAATTGAAACTTCGTCGAGAAGTCCTGAAATCATCTGTCTCTTGATACCAAATTCAATTTGTGGGCTAACGTAAGAGCCGATACGCAATGGTTCTTCCGTATAAATGATGCTTGTTGAAACAAGCTCTGGGATATATGCCTCATATGATTTTTGTCCATTATAGAACAATGCAATATATCCGGCCTCACCGTCAAAGGTGATAGCAACGTGTGACCACTCGTAAAGAGGAAGTACGTTGATGGGATCATAGAACCCAACAACAAAATCTTCACCTGTTTCCTCATTATGCAATGCCAACTGAACACCCCAAAGGCCAAGTCTTCCATATCCGAGCAAGAAGCCCTCACCCATTTCAATATCACCCTTGTTGATAATTGAAGTCAAACGAGTGTGTCCCGCTGCCATAGAATTTCCGTCATAATAAACGATGTTCTCAAAAACTCTTGGAGCAACCCAAGCGGACAAAGTAATTGCAGAATCGGGAGTTTCAAAGTCCCTGTTAATTATTTCATTTGAAAAGCCGTCCATATATAATGAGTTACCCTTTACACCGGTTCTCTTCAAGGGATCGTTTGGCTCTTTAAAAAGATCAGCCGCGTTTTCCTCATTGAAAACGTAGTTAATCTTATAGTCCTTGCCGCTAACGGATTCCTTCGCAAGATTTCCTGTAGGCTCATCAAATGAATAATGCAGTTCAAGACTGCTATTTTCATTTTTGTCTGTGTTATTATCGTTTGGGTTAAGCTTACAGCCCGAAACCGCGCCAAGAAGCATCACCAAAACTATAAATAAAGCAATAAATCTTGTAAATCTCATAATTCCTCACATTTTGAGCCCGGCAGTACCGAAGCCCTGTACAATGTATTTCTGTGCCGCAACATAAATTACGAAAATAGGTATGCTCGTAATTACAAGCGAAGCCATAATCTCACCTGTTGTGATACCTTCAATGCTTTTTATTGACATAAGTGCCGTCTGAATAGGCAACAATGGCCAAGAGCCATCGTTAGCGGACGGTAAAATCATAGAAGGCCAAAGGTAATCATTCCAAACACCGATGAAGCAGAATACCGCCACCGTTGCAATGATGGGCTTTGAAAGAGGCATTATAACCTTTAAGAACACACCCATCGTGCTCGCACCGTCGATGCGGGCAGCTTCTTCATAATCCTTTGGAATACCTTGAAAGAACTGCGTAAATAAGAAAATGTTAAAAATACTTATTGCCGCAGGTAATATAACACCGATAACGGACATTTCGCGCTTCAATCCGAGCATAATTTTAACTATCGAATAAAGCGGAATAATTGACGTTTCAACCGGTACAACAATCAAGAAAATAATCAAAAATGATAAAAGCTTTTTGCCAGGAAAACGAAGCTTTGCCATAACGTATCCTGCAAGACCGTTTATCAATATGTTAAGCACGATAACAATACCTGCATAAATAAAGCTATTCAAAGCATATTTCCAAATATCGTAATTGAGCAAAACACTCTTGTAGTTTTCAAAAGCAGTACCCAAATTAGCAAAGTCTGGCAGAAACATATTCAATGTTCCAACGCCCGCAGCATACGCGGACTCACTTTTTGTTGACGTAGCCAACATATAAAGTATCGGAAACAGGAAAACCAAGGACAAAATAATACCAACAACGTGATAGATAACCTCTTTAACGGTTTTCTTCACAGGAGTTTTATTAGGTCTGAAGTTAGGTAAATCTTTAACTAAACGTCCATCCATATCACTTGTCCTCCCTGAAAATTCTTCGTTGAATAAGAGTTATTCCACCAATAAATATGGTCATAAGCAAAGCCACCGCCGATGAGTAACCAACCCAACGCTCCGTGTAACCCTTGTTATACATATAGTAAGAAAGAGTCACCGTATGGTCCATATAACCCGTCATAAGCATTGGCTGAGTCAAAATTCTACAAGCACCGATAAACACTGTAATAAGTATGTAAACAAAGGTCGAACGCAAGCCAACCCAAGTAACGAGCCAGAATTTATTCCACCAGTTTGCTCCGTCAAGAGCAGCCGCTTCATAAAGGTCCTTTCTAATATTTGAAAGACCCGATAAGAAAATCAACATCTGATATCCGCATCCCTGCCAAGCACTAAGTATGATAATGCAGGGCATTGCGGTTTTGGGATCGCGTAGCCAATCGTGAGGCGCCATTCCAAACATACCAATTATTGAGTTTAGAAGCCCGTTAGGACCGGGTGCTAAAATTTGTTCCCACAAAAACGCAGTAACAGAAAGTGAAATTACAACAGGAGCAAAAAAACACACCTTGAAAATTTTACTTCCAATACCTTGACGGTTAACAAATAGTGCAAGTAAAAGAGCAAGTCCTATTTGTAAAGGAACAACACCAATAACGAAGGTAAGAGTGTTCTTTATCGCGTTATAAAGAGTTCCCTTTGTGGATAGTTCGGCAAAAAAGTCCTTAAAGTTTTGAAATTGTATAAAATTAATATCGTTCGGTTTAAGTAAGTAATAGTCCGTAAAGGCGTAGCCCAATGAATAAAGAATGGGCAATAATATGAACAAGAAAGCAAGAGCCACCGCAGGCAAAAGCATAAGATATGCCGTTGCCGTTGATTTTACGCGATAAACCTCTCTGCGCTTTCTTGCGGTGGCTAAGTCGTATATAACAAAGCCACCGAAAGCCAATACAAACAATACTAAAATAATTATTGAGGTTTTAAGCATTTTTTCTTTACCTCTTTTTTAGTAAAATATTATTTGCGATTTTGCAATCTGTTCATTTCAGTCTGCAAGGTATTAGTTGCAGAATTCAAAAGTGAAGCTACGTCACTATTGTCAAGGCCTGCAATTACCTGGTTAAATGTTGTTGAGAATGTTGGGTAAGCAACAGTTGCAGGACGCTCCTTACCACTAAGCTCGAGCTGCTTGAGCAATGTGTATTCAGGTGAACCAACCGCATAATTCTTAACAACGTCCTTACGAGCAGGAATCATACCTGTAGCATTTGTAATTGCTTCAGAGCTTTCTGCGGATGTCATCCACTTAAGCAATTCAAGTGTAGCAGTTTTATCTGAGTGGTGGTTGTTTGTGATTGCGTAGGACCAGCTACCTGTTGCACTTGCTGCAACAACATCCTTGGGATAGGGCAAAAGTCCCCAGTCATCACGAGAGCTAAAATATTCTCTGTACTTGTTGTCAAGATCGGGAATTGTCCAACCGGATGACAAATACATACCAACCTTACCCGTAAAGAAGTCAGTAGCACCGATAGCATAAGATGTATAACCTGCAGAAATCAAATCCTTTATAAACTGGAAACCCTTAGCAGTTGCACTTGAGTTGTAATAGCCTGTCGCAGTATAACCGTCATCAGAAACGAAGCTACCACCTGCTGCATAAATAAAGGGATAGAGCAAATAAGGAGCTGTTTCATCCTTTGTGGCATCAAGACGCATATCAACTGCAGTTACACCAATTGCCTTAAGCTTTGCGCAAGCTGCCTTAAACTGTTCAAATGTCCAAGGATTTTCTGCGGAATAAGCATCAACGTTAATACCTGCATCACGGAAAAGCTTCTTGTTGTAATAGAAGCCTGCACTTGATTCCTGAATGGGCAAGCCATACAATTTGCCATCATATTTATTAAGTGAATAGAATTTGTCCTGCTCTTCTGCAGAAATTAAATCGCTAATGTCATAAAGCAAACCGGATGTTGCATAAGCCGCCGTGTTAGGAGCGTCAAATGTAATAATATCTGCAAGAGTACCTTCAAGCTGATTGTTCAAAAGCTCTGTTTCATATCCGGAAGCACCCGCACTACGAGCCTTAAATATTGCCTGAGCTTTAATCTTCTGATCCTTGTATGCAGCGTTAAATGCATCAATTCTCTTTTGATATGCCTGACCTTCAGTTGAGGATTTGTCAACGTGTAACATAATTTTAACGATAGTGTTACCATCCTTGTCGGTTGGTTGTTCACCACCAACATCAGAGGGGTCGCCGCAAGCAACCAAACCGAGCAACATCATAAGTACAAGCATAATTGAAGTAATTGAAGTTAATAATTTTTTCATGATTTTCTCCTTTTACAGCTTTTTACTGTTAATAATTTTATTTCGTAGTTGTGCCAAGCACAAATTTTGTTTTAAGAACTGTTCTTTGTGGTGTTTCTTCGTTATGAATTTTCTTGATAAGCAATCTAACAACCTCTCTTGCCATTTCTTCAATGGGTTGCTCAACACTCGTCATATTGCTCATGCTCCATTGCTTAAAAATTCCATCATAAGAAACTATCTGAAGATCATCAGGAATTTTTCTTCCGCGTTCTATTGCCGCCTCACAAAAAACCTGCGATAAAGTATATCCCGAAACGAAAACCGCGTCAACGTCCTCATATTTGTTCCAAAAGTCTGCAACCAAATCGGTTTCATCACCGTGCTGCATAACCTCGTTCACTATGCGAGGTGGCATACCGTATTCTTCCATAACGTCAAGGTATGCTCGTTCTCTTTCTGAGACCTCCGAGGTAACTAAGGGCTTTGAACCAATAAATCCAACCCTTTTAGCTCCGCGTTCTATCATATATTTTAATGCCTGTTTTGTGGCATCATAGTTGTCGCTGGTAACGTAAGGAATATTTTCACCAAACGTTCTGTCAATTGAAACTATAGCGCACTTGTTCAAATCCTCTTCCTCGTGCATATAGTGAGTAACGAAAACTGCTCCGTCAACCTCTCTATGCGTAATTTTCGTAATAATTTCAGCTTCTTTTTCAACTCGTTGTTGTGAAGAAACCAAAATTACAGAATATCCAAACTTGCCCGCCTCGTCTTCAACGTAATACGCCAGCTTTGCAAAGAAGGGATGGTTGATAATCGGCACTAATAAAGCAATAATACGAGTTTCATTTTTTCTCAGCTTAAATGCCATATTATTTCGCGAATAGTTGAGCGCCTTCATTGCTTCAAGTACTTTTTTTCGGGTTTTTTCACCAACTGCTTTTTCGTTATTAATAACTCTCGAAACAGTCCCTACCCCTACTCCTGCATATTTTGCTACGTCTTTTATTGTTGTTTCCAAATTTTATACCTACTTAAATTTATATATACGGATTATTGAACTAAAGTTACAATAACTGTGTTTTCACCGTTAATAATAACCTCGTTAATATTTTCAATCAAAAGCTCTGCATCAATTATCAACATATAATCCTTTATGTTGTATTGAGAGCTTGTAAGTGCCACACCATTAAGTGTAACCGAATTCACCTCAACGTTACCCAAATAGATAACCGCATTACAACCCTTCTGAATAATCATATTCTTCAATGTTGTTTGAGTAACTGCAGTAACGTCAACTGTAAATTCGTATGCACTAGAGCCACCAACTGCCTTAAATGTGTAAGTACCCATGGGCAGAAGCTCAAAGTATTTAGCGTCAATCACAAGTTCTCTACCGTTACATGTATAGAATGCATTATCAACCTTTGTGTTGTAAAGAGTTTTGTTGTAAAGAGCAGTAACCACCTGACTTGAGTCACCCATAACAGTCAAGCTTTCCGTACCCTTATAAGAGTATTCCCCATCAAAGTTCACCACGGACTTAAACGTTGCCTTACCGGAGTAAACGTTCAAACCGAATAAGCCCTCAGTTGGCTCATTATCACCAAGCACTACATCAATAGCCAAAATACCATTAATGTAACCCTTAATAGAAGTTCCCTCTGCCTCAACTCTCAAAACAACGTTGTTAAGATTTACGTTATTGGCATTTGCTCTGCCGATTTCACCATTCTGTGACCACATCTTAACTATCTTTTCGTTGTTATCATAGTTAAAGATAATGTATTCGCTCATATCCTCGTTTGCTCTGAAGATTAACGCAGCCGCAATCGCATCAAGTGAAAAAGATACAGAGCAGTTAAAATCGGATGCACTTTCACTAGATAAAATATATCCATCACCTGCAGGACATTGAGCCACAATGTTGGATCCCTGTGCAATCCAATCACCTGAAATAATACCATCTGCGCTAAATGACATATCCGAATCAGGAGAACCCGTGTAAACCGTAACATTTATTAATCTTCTCTGATTTCCGCAGGTTACTGCAAGAGTTGCCTTGCCGGGAGCCAAAGCCTTAACTATAACTCCACCCGTTGTATTCTCAATAGAAATCTTATCATCGCCGTCCTTAATCTCCCAGGTAATATCTGCACCTGAGGTCGAATAAGCGGTTACTAATTTTTCGTTTGTAATGAAAGTATCCAATGCAACCGATTCGTCACTGATATACAATACGGTTTCACCATCTACCGCTTCACCGTCGCGCCAAATAGTTCCGATTTCGTTAAGCTCCAAGCTATTAACTGTCACTTCACCGCCAACCTTAAATTCTGCCTTCGTAGAATAAGGAGAAGCCAAAGTTAACAAATAGAAAGGAATTTTAAAATCATCGCAAAAAACTTCAAGACCGCCATTATCGGAGAGAATGTAGAAATCCTGTGTTCCGAAATCTCTTGGACCTGATGTGTATCTGAAACGATAATCCTTAATGTTAAGCCCTGCTGAAGAAGTGTATCTTCTGTCAACGAAATATCCCTCCTCGGCATTCCAACCGATTTCGGTGTATTCATCAGCACTAACATTAATTTTAATAGAAATGGGCGCATTGTTAGGATTGTCAATGCTCAAAGCCATTTCAAATATATGCGTGTTAACACTTGCAAGAATGTTTTCGCTTGAAGTGTCAACAGTCTGTCCATTTATTGTAATAAGATTACTCTTATCGTATGTATCATTGTCTTTAACAATAGGTGTTTGAGTTAAAATATAACCGTCACCCTCTTTTGCCAAGCCCCAAACAACGGGGATTGTCATACCGCTACCGTTCCAAACCTTTCTTGCATTCGCGTAAATACCGCTATCAGTATTTGCGGGAACGCCTGCAAACCAGCTAATTGCAACTGTCTTGCCAAAATAATCGCTCTCGCTATCTCTAATGCTAAAGGTCTGTGTTGCATAAGAGTCAGTACCGAAATCCATCACTTGGAAGTCACCCTTATCAATAGCTCCACCATTTTTATCAGTAAAGATGATGTTTTTTCCATCATAATTCATTTTACCAACAACATATTCTCTACCCGACAATGAAAGCACAGTGTAAGTTTTGCCATCATCAGCGGTCAAGGTAACAACCTCAGGGCATTCAGGAACATCTGCATTAAACTGACCTGCATACTCCCAATCCAAAAGGTTACTTGATTTCAAGAACCAAACTCTGTTTTCCTGCTGACCTGTAACAGCCATACCCCAAACAGTAGTTTTTCCGTTTTCATCAGTTGCAACGGGGAAAATCTTCGGGTCACGACAAGCAACCTTGTGATAAATTCCATCCGCACCTGTTGCAACTTCTTGAGGAATAAGCTTACGCTTTGTCCAAGTCATGCCACCGTCGTCACTGGACATAATCATCTGATCCTGCATTCCGCCATCGCGAGTGTAGAAGGAAATAAGACCGTTGCCGTTGCCATTCGGGAACCAATTTTGCGCATCAACATCTGCGCTATCGCCTTTTCTGTATTCATAAGCCGTACCAGACCACATATAACCTGTGCCCGAGCCCCAATCTTCATCAGGGAAAAGAGCTATGGGAAGAAGCTCCCAATGAACAAGGTCTTTGCTTCTTGCGTGTCCCCAGTACATATCACTCCAATAGTTGCTAAATGGGTGATGCTGATAGAACAAGTGATAATAACCATCGTAATATACTAAACCGTTAGGGTCATTGTTCCAATGCGCATACTGTGAGAAGTGATATTGGTTACGGTATAATTCTGTGTAATAAGAATAATCACTTTTTCCAAAATAAATATCAGCAAATTTAACCTTTGAATTAAAGCAGTTAAATCCGATGCTACCACCGTTGTAGCTTACGCCTTCAGGAAGCAATTCCAAGGAATTAAGTTCAATAGTGTTGTCAATACCGAATCTGCGAATATTATCCGCATAGAATTCTGCATAAACGCCATCAGCTTCGGGAGTAATAACCACCTTAAGCTGTACCTTGTCAACGTTAGCAACCTTTGAGCCAACCAAACGTCTTTCACTATCGGTCATCTTGTCATTACCGATAAAATAGTCGGTTAAAAGCTCAACTGCACTTGTTTTACCGTCTTCAACAGTAAAGTAAAGCAATTTTACACGATTTGCCTCTCTGTCCACGTTGAAAACCCAATAGTGTGAGCCATCCTCAGCACCAAAGGCAAGACCTGCCGCTACACCCCTTTCAAATGAAACCGTTGCAGTGTAAACAAATTTATCATCCACACCGTACGTAGTTTCAGAAAGTGTAAAGCTATCGGTTGTACTTTCCATACTAACCGTTTGATTTGTTGTTTCGATGTCAGTAGAATCATAAAAGATAACGTCATCCTTTTTATCTTCCTTACTAACTGTTGGTGACGTGGTATCATTGGGGATAGCACACGCAACACATGTTAAGCACATAACACCAACCAATGCCAAACTCAAAATTCTCAAAAGATTTTTCATTGTTTCTCCTTCCTTTATTTAAGATATTTATGTATAGTATCTAAATCAGGCAAATTATCAATAGCACCGCGCCCCGTAGTGTTCAAGGCACCGGCTATATTTCCAAAGATAAGTGAATCGTTGAGTATCTGCTCAGTCAAAGGACTTCCCACGTTCTTGTCAAGCTGTGAAAGTGTTCCTGCAAAAAATGCATCTCCCGCGCCCGTAGTGTCCACAACCTTCACCGTGATGGAAGACAACACGTTTCGTTCTCCCTTGTATCTCCATTCACTGCCATTTTTACCCAAAGTAATCAAAACCAACTTGTCACTCAAGGTGTTAACGTAATCTTCACCAAAGATTTCCACCTCGTCCTCGGAAAATTTAACAATATCCGAAAGTGCCAAAATCTTTTTGTATGTTTTGGTTGCACATTCCTTGTCCCTGTAAATATCCGTTCGATAATTGACATCAAATGCAACCGTTTTTCCAAACGCATGCGCGCGTTCAATAATATCAAGCGCATACTCCACACATTCGGGATATGCCAACATCAAAGAGCCAATGCAAACGGTGTCCGCCATTTTAATCAACTCATCACTAACATTGGGCATAACATAATCCGCCGTGCCTTTACGATAGAAGCAGAAGGATCTATCACCCTCTTCATTCAATTCAACAAACGCAAGGGTTGTGTTGCGATTCATATTTTGATGAATATAGGTCGTATCCATACCAAAATCCTTGGCATATTTAATTAAAAACTGACCTATAAGATCATCTCCAACGCTACCAACGAATTTAACGTCCGCGCCGAATTTATGCAAAGCACAAGCGACGTTAAACGGCGCGCCGCCTGCCTTTCTTTCATAAGTAGTAATCCCATTTTTCTCCTCGCCAATCATATCGGCAAGGATTTCACCAATACAAAGTAACAATTTTATTCCTCCGTATATTCAGATTTTTCTTCTAATTGTTTTATATATAGCTTGCTCTCTTTTATAGCAAAGATTATCGACCTTATCACAAGCACCACAAAGAACAGTACTAACGGTAAAATATTAACCAATGCTCGCGGTGCAATAAATGCCAATATCACAGAAAGTATCGAAGATATAACACCAGAAATCCACGCAAAAGATCCCACAATTTTAAACATTCCGCCCAAACTCGTGACACTTTCAACGCCACGCAGCTTCAACACAGAATATGTAAGCAGGGTAGCAACCAAAAGCATAAGCGCTATAAAGGGTATAAGTGAAAAGATGTTCATCGCATAAGCATAAACGTTCAAAATCCAAATTGCTCTGTAAGATTCTTTAATAAAGCTATCTACCAATGTATTTGCCTCGCCCTGCTTTGCTCCTTCAGGAATCAAATCACCGTTTTCTATATTACTGTAAAATCCGTAGAATGCAACAGTCCTTCCCGACTTGGTTTCGAAGCACCCCGCCATATAATCATCAAAAATAAAGAAATATTTGTCATTTCCTTCCTTTATATATTGATGATAGTAATAATTTCGCAAAAGCGGAACTTTAGAAACGCTCTCATAATAATTTATCGCAGGATAATAATTAGCAAAATAAAGCTCATAAATTGCTCTATTGTGTTCTTCCTTCGTAATTTTACCATCATTAAGGTCAGTATCAAGTCTTTCAATCTCAAGCCTGTTTTCCTCAATAGTAAGATCAATCACATTCTTGTAGCCTTCAACCAATTCGTCCGTCAATTTAAGCTCATTTCCCGTATATTTGAGTTTAAAATCAAAATTAAGTCGTGCAACCTCACTCAAGGTAAGATATTCGTCATATGAAATTATCATTTCCTTGCCATCGTTTGAAACGCAATAAGCTTCAAACTCCGCTAAAGCATCTGCAGGACGTGAATCCACGATGACTTGATAACCGTTAACTGAATAATTTCGATAGTCCTCCTCATTTTCAAGGGTATTAACTAAAAGCCCCTCTGTATATTCACCACCGTGCTTTTTAAGCTTCAAAATTCCGTCTTCAAATTTCGCATCAATTCTCTTATTAATATCGGGATTTGCAAAAACTGAACGTGCTATTGCCTTAAAATCGGGTGAATTATTGTAATGCGAAGGAAAAGGTATCATCTCTGCCCCAATAAAGCTTCCCCACAAAAGCAACAAAGCCAAAACAAATCCTAAAAAGGAGTTTCCATACCCTCTCTTTGCACCTTCCCTTGCCCACTTATGTGAAAAGAAGCCAACAAAGAAAAATTTAACCCATTTTTTCATATTAATTATTACCGCATTCTCTTGACATAATGGAAAGCTCAGTTTCCTTGTCAAAAAGATGAACAAATTTCTCAATAAACTCAATGTGTACCACATCCCCGGGCTTAAGCTCGTTTCTTTCGGGAAGACTCACGATAATGTCACTTCCCTTTTCTTCTAAACGAACAAAGATTTGGGTAGTATTTCCAAGAACCTCTTTAATTGTAAGCTCTACACGAATTCCGGAATCACCAACCTTAATATTTTCACCCCTTATTCCAAGACAAACGCTATGAACCTTGCCGTTAAGATATTTTTCTTCAATGGTGCGCAATTCCGAGAGTGCCAAGTCAACCGTCTGTCCGTCAACGAATTTAACGTTGAGCTTATCCCCCACACGCTTGATATCAACGTCAAAGAAATTCATCTGAGGAGTACCAATAAATCCCGCAACAAACTTGTTTTCGGGATAGTCGAAAAGATTTGTCGGCGTATCAATCTGCTGAATAACACCAAGCTTCATAACAACTATTCTCGTTCCCATCGTCATAGCTTCAATCTGGTCGTGAGTAACGTAAATAAAGGTTGTTTTAAGTTGATTATGTAATTTAACGATTTCCGCTCTCATCGCCGTTCTTAATTTCGCGTCAAGGTTTGAGAGTGGTTCGTCAAGCAAGAAAACCTTAGGGCCACGCACCATTGCACGACCGAGCGCAATACGTTGACGTTGACCGCCAGACATTTCAGCGGGCTTTGAATCAAGCAGTTCCTCAATTCCGAGAACTTCCGCCGCCCATTTAACCTTTTCGTCAATCTCCTGCTTGCTCATATGAACGTAATCATATAACGGAACAGGAGTGCTCTTATAGTATTCCAAATCATTTTCGGTATCCGCAATATGTCTTTCATTCAAAGTTTGCTTTTCAGTATAATAAGCCAAGTCCTTTTCATCGCATTTTGCAACGTCCTTTGCCAAAGATTCTCTGAGCTTGTAGAGCTTTTTCAAATCCTTTTCAATTTTAGCAATCTTCTTTTCATCAATCGCAATTACTTCGTTGCCATTTTTGTCAAGCTTGGCAACTGGAACCTTACGCATTTTGAGTCCAAATGCAATATTATCATAAGCAGAAAGATGAGGATAAAGAGCATAGCTTTGGAAAACCATTGCAATATCTCTGTCCTTTGCGTCAACGTCGTTAACCAAACGGCCATCAATATATAGCTCACCTCCGCTTATTTCCTCTAATCCCGCAATCATTCTAAGGGTTGTGGATTTGCCGCAGCCGGAAGGACCAACGAACACGATGAATTCACCGTCATTGATTTCCATATTAAAATCCTTAACGGCAACAAAATCACCACTTCTCTTTTTAGCTTCTCCCTTGGCATTTTTCTTTGCTTTGCCAACTCCGTGGTAAATTTTATAAACGTGCCTTAATAATAAATTAGCCATAGATGACTTCCCCTTTTTCTAAAAAACTATGTTTTTTGTTTAAATTTTACATAACAAAACAAATTTGGAAAAGTTTCCAATATTATTATACAACAAAAAAATCAACATTTCAAGTATTTTTGGAAAAGTTTCCAATTTTTATATATTTTATATAAATTCACCTTTTTCTTAACCTTTATTCAAGCCAAATCACTATTAAAATATACAAAATAATATGTAGAATTTTATATAAAAGATAAAAAATGAGCATATCGAAAACCGATATGCTCATTAATATGTAGATATTATCTCATTGAGTTAATTTCGTCAACCTCAGCACCCATATTCTTAATGAGGAGCAATACCTGCTGCTCATTCCAACCGGGCTGTTGAAGCATTGCCTTCAACTCTTCATAAAGCTTTGTGATGTTCTTTTCACGTTTTTTAGCGTGTGCATCTGCGGAAGCAACTGTGTACTGAAGGTCATTCTGCAATCTTTCAATAGCGTCAGTAACCTTTTCGTTATCTTCAGCATAACGAAGCAAAGCATTCATCTTTACAGCATATGTCTTAAAGAACTGATTATCTCTTGTAACGTTCTTTACATATTTTCTCTTCATTCCCATAACTATTACCTCCTTATTCCATAGGGTTAACAATCAATCTACCCAAAAGTGATCCGCTACTTGCCTTAACAACTGTCAAGCCGTAATCAGCAAAGATATCCTTCATCTTAGGATAAAGCTCTTCACTAATCTTAACGAATTCAGAGGGCTGAAGACCTACGAGGTTAGAAAGAGGACGACCCTGCTCTTCGAGGTGTTCCTGAATTTTCGCACCAATGCGGTTAACGAAAGCTTCGCTAAGGAAATCTCTAAGCTCATCAGTGTTGAAAAGCTCAGCATCTCTCTGAGTCAAGCATTTTCTGTAGAAACGGTCTGCATTACGAGCAGCATCGTTAGTATCGATCTGAACGTAGATAACACCGCTTGCACCAACTGAATAAGGAGCATTTGTCTTAATGTCAGCCATAACGAAAGGAATCTTTGTTCCCCAGGTAACCTTAAGGTTAAAGTCCTTAGAAAGACAAACAACCTTAGTTCTGTTAAACTGCTTCTTTTCACTTCTTGAACCGGGCTTTGTGGGGTCTACAGAGAAAGGATAGATTGTTCCACCGTAAGGTGTGGGCATACCCATAAACTGTCCATTTCTATAGAGCAAATTGTACTGATCTGCGTCAGTATCGATACAATAAGTATGACTACAATCCTCTGCCTTGTCCTCGAGGATGCGGCAGAACTGGTCAGCTGCTAATTTAATTTCAACTGAACCCTTTTTCTTTTTCTTAAATAATCCCATAATTTTTTCCTTTCTAATATTAAAAAACTAATATTATTCAAAATTAATTATAAACTAAATTTATTATTTTTTCATTCCGAAAGTTGGCTTACTATCGTCGCCCCATTCATTAGGACAGCGATTACAATGTACAATGCCATTTTCAGTATTGGTGCTATTGCTATGGCAGTTACTACACTGAGCACCCATAAGCTTAAACAAAGATGAATCACTATTCATAAAATCAACAACCGTGCTCGAAGGAATAGCAAAATTCATTCCCTCAGCAGAATCAATACCTGCAACGATAGCACCGATAACCTTGCCCTGCGCATTGAAGATAGGTCCACCGGAATTTCCTCCGTTAACCGCACAGTCAGTCATCATAAGCATCTTTCCGTTAACGTTACGAAGCTTGTCACTAACGATTCCGCTTGTAATACAAGTACCAAGACCTAAAGAGTTGCCGATAACAAATACCTGTTCACCAATTCTAACGTTATCAAAATCTTCGATTTCAACCACCTTAGCATTTTTAGGAAGACGATTGAGCTTAATGATAGCTAAATCAACGCCGGTTCCGTGTCCGTGCAGATTGTCACCGAGCTTAACAACGTCAGCTCTAACGTTTTCACCGCAAATACGAACGTCAACCGTTCCGCAAGAACGACCGTCCTCGTGAGTAACCACGTGAGTGTTTGTTATAGCATAGCCCTTATCACTCACCAAAAATCCGGAACCCGAGTGTATGTACTGATCATCGTGCCAGGTAATTTCCAAAACACCGTTGATATTATCGTCAAAAACGTTAACACCCTGATTGGATTTTGTTTCCACTTGTGGCTCTTCTACCTTTGGCGTTTCTTCCTTTTTCTTTGGTGGTTTAAAACCGCCACCGATAACCTGCTCCCAAGTTCCCTTGATGTAATCAATGGAATTGTCACCGGATTCATTATTGGGCTGGTCATCTTTTTTCTTACCAACATTGAATTTGGAGAAAAGACCACCCTTTTTCTCATTTTCCTTTTTAGTAGCTTCCTTAGCTGGCTTTGAAGGTTCAGACACCTTCAAAATCGGCTCTGCCTTTATCTGAGGACCAAGCTCAGCTTCAGAGGCATATTTCGCACCACAGCAGGTACATTTAAAGCCCTTACCATCGGCCTTCAAATCACCGCCGCAGTTCTTACACATGTATGGCATTTCTAATCACCTTCCTTTGAAATTTTCTTTCATTGAATTATAGTCAAATCCATACTCATAGGTATTATACTACTTTTCAATCGATTTTGCAAGTATATTTCCAATTTTTTTTGATTTTTATGCTATTTTTTATCATTTTTTAGCAAAATCCCCTCAAAAACGCCCTTTTTTTAACATTTTAAGCTTAAATTTCATCACAAAAAAAATAAAAATTTCAATATAAAATTCAATTCTTAAAGCAGAATTTATTAATAACATATAAAAAATAAAAAAGCATAACTCGAAATTGTCTGTGCGTGATTGATGCCATAAGATTGACATTTCGCATTACAAACAAGTGACAGTTATGCTTCTATTATTTTGTGGAAACGCTATTGGCCCATGCGCTCCACAGCTTTGTTATTATACCACACAAAAACCAATTTGTAAATCATCAAAATTGCCAAATATTTGTACAAAATTTCGTTGGATTTCATAGCAGGTAGAAAATTCGACAATTTTAACCCCCATTTTTGTGCATTTCGACAATTAAATTCCTTAACTTCCCTTTTCCCACCTAAAACGACATTAGTAAACTATCACAATTTCATAAAAATAATTTAAATAATGCGCCCAAATACACCACAAGTAAGCCAAAAATATGTTAAAAACAAATTTGTAACTAACAATAATTAGTATAAATAACCAAAATCGAACCTGCGGCGCACTACCGTGAACCCCCAAAGCTCATAAATCTCGCTTCGGGGACCCCCTTTTCCACCCCTCTGCGCTTTCGCGCAGAGCGTGGCTCGGACACAAGCTCAAAATCCGGTACATAAAAAGAAATAAAGCCGAACGGACTGAATCCATTCGGCTTTATTTGTGAGTAATCTAAAATTTTGATACTATTTTTTAGGTGGGTGCAAAATTTAGAATTATGGGTGCATTTTCCTATAAAGGTTTGCACCCATTTTTAGTTCGATAAATTGGAATTTGAGAGTTATTGTTTTAATCTACCTTCTCAATTTTGAAAACATTTATCGTATCGACATCAGGGCAACAGAAAACGTTGCTCTTTAACTCGCCGCCGTAGCGCAAGATATCGATCATAGGAAAAAGAACATGCGCAGCCATTGGACACAGTTTACCCCTTTCTGTGTCAAAATCAAACACGTCTCCAACTTTGTGTCCCCTGTGGCATGGAGAAGTA
>JAZQUS010000059.1:0-42557 GCA_045631445.1 Eubacteriales bacterium | reverse complement strand
ACCTCTGACGTGGCGCTTGATACTGCCTTGTGGAACGTGTGGAGGGAGAATTACGGTTTAATCTGTAATGAAGAAATTAATGAAGAAGGCCAATATATTTATACTTATGCTGGACTTTTTGATGCCGGATATTATTATCTTAGAGCAGAATGTGAAAATGAAGATGACAGCGCAAATATAAGTGTGTCAGTTTCACAGCACGAGCACGCATATATCAATTATACCGACCTTGGCGACGGCACGCATAAAAACTACTGTGATTGCGGTGGGTTTAGAGTAGATAATCACGAATACGAGTGCAGTGATGACGAAAATGGAACTTCACATACATATAATTGTAGTTGTGGAATAAGCATTAGTGAGAGGCACAATTATGAGTTGGTTAGTAAAAACAGTACACACCACACCTATGCTTGCTCTTGCGATTCGAGTTTTACAAATGGACACACCTATGTAAAGAGTAATTATAGTAGCACTCAACACAAAATGACCTGTTCTTGTGGCGACATTAAATATGGGGATCACGATTATTGCACATATACCGATTACAACTCCTCTAAGCATAAAAGCTCTTGTGCGTGCGGTGCATACATATATGAATTGCACGTAATAAAATCCGATTCAGGCATCGGAAGATACCGTCCTTGCACCTTCTGCGGTAGAATGATTGACACCGAGGATGGCGGTATTAAAATACCCATTATCCACAATAAGTTTGAAAATGGGGAAAGTGAATAAAAAACACTGCCCAACCGTTTGGTTGGGCAGTTCTTATATCATCTTATAAAATTAGTTCTCTCAGGTTTCTCTTTTTCGGGGAGTCCGAATTTTTCTTTGCCAAGCTCAATGCTTTTCATAAGGAAAATCATATTATTAGCAAGTGTTCGCATTGTTTGGAGACCTTCAAGATCCTCTATAGCTTCGCCCTTTGCTCCACCATGAACGCTATTCCAATATTGGCTCGATGCGATTGGCATACCGCTTATCGTAAAATATTTATTGAGCTGGTCAAATGTTGCGGAGCAACCGCCACGTCTTGCAACGGCAACAGACGCACCAACCTTCATTCTTTTATCAAATTTCGTGCTATAGAAAAGTCTATCAAGGCAAGCAACAAGAGTTGCATTTGCGCTTGCATAATAAACAGGTGAAGCGATAACCATTCCGTCACATTCTTCAAAACGTGGGGCAAGCTCGTTAACAATATCGTCAATAACGCAATTCTCTCTACCGTTATGACAAGCCGCGCAGGCGATACACCCACGAATTTCCATATTGCCCACTTGAACATAGTCAACTTCAATTCCGTTTTCTTTAAAAATATCAATCATTTGTGAAAGAGCGAGGGTGGTGTTGCCACCGACCCTCGGACTTCCGTTTATAATAAGAACCTTCATATAAAAAATTTCCTTATTCGAGTATGAATTTTACGATGTAATCTGCGGTGAGAGTAATTTGTTCAAGATTTGTAATATTTGCCTTACCGTCGCCGCTTTGCTTACCGTACATTCCAAAATATGCGTGATTTCCGCCTTCTATTACATATTCAACGAAATCAGAAGGTAGATTTTGTTTGTTCTTTTCATATTTTTCTATATTCAAAACACCGTCCTGATTTCCATAAACCGAAAGAACTGGAATACTCTCAAGATTTGATGTTGAATATGAAGCAAGAAGAATAACTCCATCAAAAACATCGGGATTGGATGAAGCGCAGCTTGCTGCCATACTTCCGCCGAGTGAGTGGCCGCCGATGTACCAATTTTCAATATCGGGATAGAGTTCTATTACGTTGAGCGCCTTGTTCATTCCAAAAATTGCTAGATTGCAGGGCATTTTTACAACGATACACAAAATACCTTTGTCAGCGCACGCCTCAAGCAAGGGAGCGTAAGCGGAGTATTCAACCTTGCCACCCGGATAAAATACGAATCCTGCCTTGATTTCACCCTTTGGAGCATATGCTGTAAAGCCATTGCCAAGCTCTGCCTTTTCAACAGTTTCGTAATTGAGATTGTTAATGGCGGTTTCATCAGCTTTATAGTAATCGTTGATATAAATCGTTGCTGCGGCGAAAATAAGTGCGATAACAAAGCCTGTGATGAGAATAGCAGCCCAGGGGCGCTTCTTTTTCTCAACACTTTTCTTGATGCTTGATTTCTTGGGTGCAGTAACAATAAAGTCAAGAACGGGAGTACAAATCGTCATAATGATAAGTGAGCTAATAATATCACTGAATTTGTCTACCATAGGAATAAACATAATAATGATAATGAAGTCCTTTATGAAGTTGAACCAACCGAAGTCAATATCGCCTCTCTTTGCTATAGCCATTGAAAGAACGTGTTCACCGTTTGGTGCACTTCCGTATCGAAGCATCAAGCCCGTACCAAGCTCGATGCACATCATACCGAGGAGTGTTGCAAGGAATATATTTTCTATTTCGAGAGCAAAATATTCTGTGAAAATGTGAGAAAAGACGGTGTAAGTAAGTGTACCAACAGCCATATTTGAAATGAATTCTGCATTCATCAAGCGCCATGCTATTAAGTAAAACAAAATATTGATAAGAAGCGACGCAAGGGCAAATGGAATCTTATCACCAGAGTAGTGCTCAATAACACGAGCCATACCAACGATACCACCGTCTGCTGCGTTACTGTGAATGTGAATGGCTGAACCGAAAGCAACTATTGCAGATCCAAGTATTGTAAAAAATAAATTTTGATAATTGATATTTGCAAAGAATTTTCTAATAGTTCTTTTTTTCATTTATACATACCTCTCTTTTTATCCGAGTAAAACATCTGAAATAAGCATTAAGCAAAAACCGACGAGGAGCGCGTAGGTTGCACCCCTTTCATTTCCGTGCGCATGTGTTTCAGGGATCATTTCGTCACTGATAACATAGAGCATAGTACCACCTGCAAAGGCGAGTGAAAAAGGAAGAATTGCTTGTGATACGCTAACTGCAAAGAAACCAATCATAGTTCCAATAACCTCAATAAGTCCTGTGGCGGCAGCACAAAGAAATGTGCGTTTGGGAGTTATACCACTTGCAAGCATTGGAGCAATAATTACCATACCCTCTGGAATGTTCTGAAGTGCTATACCACCCGCTATCAAAAAAGCCTGTGATGTATCACCCGCACCAAATCCAACGCCCGCGGCAATTCCTTCGGGAAGATTGTGGATTGCTATTGCCATAACAAAAAGTAAAACCTTGTTTAAATTTGCATTGTTGTGCTCCTCGATGTCTGCACCAACCAATTTGTGAAGGTGGGGAACAAGCTTATCAACAAGATTTAAGCAGAGTGCACCTGCGAATATACCGATAACCGTGCTTATAATGCCGAATTTTCCTCCGTATTCAAGAGATGGAAGGATAAGACCTAGCACCGCCGCAGCAAGCATAACTCCAGCTGCAAAGCCAAGTGTTATATCGGTAAATTTATGTGATATTTTTTTAAATGCGAAGCCAAGTAGTGCACCAATTAAGGTTGCTCCACCGACACCAAGTGCCGTTAATAAGACTAAATCCATATAAAATATCTCCAAATATAAGTTTACATAATAATACATAATAAGTATATCACAGTTTTAAAGATTTTTCAAGAACAAAATATATATTATATTAATTATTTTTATCTAAGGTGTTTTTGGGTTATAAGTGTTGACAACTATTCTTTGAATATGGTAGAATTAACACGAAAGTGAGGTGTTTGCTGTGAAAAAAACAGGAATATCAGTTAAGCATTGGTTAGGATATATGTGCGGTGACTTTGGAGGGTGCATGACATTTGCGTTGATGAGCTCCATTGTTACCCGTTATTATACAAACGTTCTTAAAATTAACGATAATGTTTTGTTTGTTTTAATAATGATTTGGAATATTTGGGATGCTATCAATGACCCCCTTATGGGAACGTTGATGGATAGAATGTTTGCAAAAAGCAAAAACCCCAATGGAAAGTTCCGCCCTTGGATATTTCGTTCAACTCCCCTTGTTGCAGTAACTGCGATTGCATTTTGGGTGCTCCCAACATTCTTTGACGGAATAAGAATGCTTGTTGTATTGTTCCTTTGTAAGATATTATATGAAGGTGCATATACAATGTTTAATATCCCCATGGGATCACTTTTGTCAGCTATGTCTACTAATGACCAAGAAAGAGCATCTCTTTCAAGCGCACGTGGTGTGGGATCTGCCTTGGGCAATGCCATTCCGGGTATTGTCGGTGTTGAAATAATTAAGCATTACGGTACAGAAAATGCACAAGGATATAGAGTTGTTGGTATTGCTTGTGCTCTTGTGGGCTTTGTGGTTTGCTTGCTTCACTATTATTTTACAGAAGAAAGAAATCCCTCAGGTCTTGGTGTTTCCGATGAAAATATTAAGTGGTCGGACGTTTTAGTTTCCTTGAGAAGAAATCCTCTTTTCTTGGCACTTTGTATCCACGGCGTTTGTATTTGTGCAATGCAGGCAATGTTTAATTCAGTTGCTACATACATGTATCAGGATGTATACGGAAACATTAAACTTATGGAGATGATGTATCCTGCATCTGCTCCTGCTATGATTATTATTTTTGGTTTAGCTCCTTGGCTTTCCAAGAAAATAGGGCTTGAAAAGATGATCAGATATTCACTTTTTGTTGGTGGTATTGTTTTCGTTGCTTTGTTTGTGTTAGTGAGAACGGTTCAAATCAACGCGATTTTGTTCTTGATTCTTTCTTCAATAGCGATGGGTGTTCCCACTGTTTCAATTCAAATGCAATGGGGACTTGTTGCCGAAGCTATAGATTATAACGAGGTTGTAATAGGCAAAAAGACCGAGGGTACTATTTATGGTACGTTCAATCTTGCAAGAAGAATAGGTAGCGGTATTGGACAAGGGCTTCTTATTAAAATGCTTGCTTGGTTTGATTATGACACCTCTCTCTCTGAAGCGGGTCAAATTCAATCAAGCTTTACCGTTTTGGGAATACAGTTGAGTAACATTCTTATTCCTGCCATATTTGTTTTTGGATCTTGGCTTGCATTTAAGTTTGTTTGGAGAATAACCCCTGAAATAAAGCAAAAGATAGCCGAAAAGAAAGAAGCTGAACGCGTTTTGCTTGAAATTTCAAAATAATATTGGAGTAAATAATGAAAAATTATATTATCAAAACTCCCTGCGGTGAAATACGTGGAACGGATTGCCGACTTGGTGGTGTAGTTGCGTTTAAGGGTATTAGATATGCGACGGCAGGAAGATGGGAATATCCTAAGCAGGTGACTTCGTGGGACGGCGTTTATGATGCCACGGGGTACGGAAATTGTTGCTATCAACCGCGTTCTTTTTATGACGAGGAATATAACGAAAAGAAGTATTTTTACTATAAAGAATTCCGCAAGGGAGAAACTTATACTTACAGTGAAGATTGCCTTTTTCTAAATATTTGGAAGCCCGAAGGTGCAAAAGAGGGTGATAAATTGCCCATTCTTTTCTATATTCACGGCGGTGGATATACGGGTGGATGCGGTCACGAAAAGCATTTTGACGATCCTGTTTGGGCGCAAAAGGGGATTATTGGAGTAACGATAAATTATCGACTTGGACCGCTTGGCTTTGCGGTACTTCCTGAGCTTAAAGACGAGGCGGGGAACACGGGTAACTACGGTCTTTATGATCAGCTTTGCGCGCTTAAATGGATTAGAGATAATATCTCTGCATTTGGAGGAGATCCTGATGCGATTACGATTATGGGACAGAGCGCAGGCGGTATGAGTGTTCAAAACCATTGTTTAAGCCCGCTTTCAAAGGGGCTTTTCCGTTCTGCCGTGATGAGTAGTGGAGGTGGAGTCAATAAAATTCTTTCTGCTTCACCCGTCGACAAAATGTACGACTTTTGGCATGCAGTTATGGATGGTTGTGGTGCAAAAACTCTTGCACAATTTCGTGCAGTTGCTCCTGAAAAGCTTTTTGAAATATGGAAAGCCAAGCAAAAGGAACTCAAAAAACCGATGTCCTGCTTCCCTTGTATTGACGGTGAGCTGATTGCTAAAAATCAATGCGATATTTTTAAAGCTAAAGAACACCATAAAATTAACTATCTTGTTGGCTCAACGAGTCACGATATGATGACGCTCTTTATGAGTAGTATGGCACATAATTGGTGCGAAAAGCAAGAGAAAAATAGCTATATTTGGCTCTTTGACCGTGTTTTGCCGGGTGAAAATCTCGGCGCGTGGCATTCAAGCGACCTTTGGTATTGGTTCGATACACTCGACAACGGTTGGCGTCCTTGGGAGGAGCAGGATAGGAGAATTGCTTCTATTATGAGTGACTATCTTGTGAATTTCGTTAAAACAGGTAATCCAAACGGAGAAGGACTTCCCACTTGGGAAAGCGCGCAGGATAGCAAGAAATCCCTCTTTATCGGAGAAGGAGAACCCAAAATGGCAAAGCCGAGCAAGGCAAAGCTACTTTGGACTATGCTTACAACTAAATCAGTTGGTGAATAATAAAAATAAAAGGACTTAACAATCTCGTTAAGTCCTTTTTGTTTGAATTTCAAATTTTGATTTATCTATGCCTTCCCCGCTGGGGAAGGCATAGATAAATCCCAATTTAACAACATAAAGGAAGAAAAAACAATGAAATTACAACTTGTTGCAACCTGTCTTTTTGGGTTGGAAAAATTTTTAGGTGAAGAGATTGATGCCTTAGGGTGCAAGAGAATAGAAACCATTGACGGCAGAGTGACGTTTGAGGGAACTGAAGCGGATATTGTTCGCGCTAATATTAATTTGCGTCTTGCTGAGCGCGTATTTATCAAGGTTGGTGAATTTAGCGCGTATTCTTTTGATGATTTGTTTGAGGGTACAAAGGCATTGCCGTGGGAAAATTTTATATCAAAATACGACGAATTTCCTGTTAAGGGACATGCCATAAAAAGCAAGTTGTATTCTATTCCTGATTGTCAAAGCATAGTAAAGCGCGCGGTGGTTGCGAGACTTTCGGAAAAATACGGAGTTTCGTGGTTTACAGAAAACAGTGGGATAAAATATCAAATTGAATTTTTTATTTTGAAGGATAGGGCATCCCTTATGATAGATACGAGTGGAGTGGCACTTCATAAAAGGGGATATAGACCTGCTTCCGTTGCCGCGCCCTTGCGCGAAACCTTGGCAGCGGCTCTTGCTTTGACGAGCCGTCCTCGAAAGGACGTGCTTATTTGGGATCCATTCTGCGGTTCTGGTACGATAGCTATTGAATCTGCAATGATTTTGGCAAATATTGCCCCAGGTATGAATAGGGAATTTATTGCCGAAAAATTTCCATTGATTGCATCAAAAATGTGGATTGATGAAAGGGAATTAGCTCGCTCAAGAGTTTCAAAGGACGTGGATTTTGAAATCTTTGCGTCTGATATTGACGAGGAAGCAACTGATATTGCTTATGAAAACGCTCTGCGCGCGGGAGTAACTGATTATCTCAATATTTTTACCGCAGACGCGCGAAAAATAGAGAAGCCCGATAGACGAGGGACTATAATTTGTAATCCTCCTTATGGAGAAAGATTGATGACACCTCGCGAGGCAGAAATGCTTTATCGCGATATTGGTAAAAATTTCGAAAGCTTTTGTCCTTGGCAAATATACGTTTTAACCTCAATGGAAACCTTTGAGAGATGTTATGGAAGACGTGCGGACAAGGTTAGAAAGCTTTATAACGGAATGATACCTTGCAATTTGTATCAATATTACAAGCCACGTGACGATAAAAAGCATTTAAAAAGCAAGTAATATTTTTAAACCGCTCAAGGTCTTAATTCTTTGGGCGGATTTTTGTTTGTAAATTGTGGAAAAATATTACATATAAAAAATATATGTTAATAATTCCAGGGCTGTTTTTGTCAATTTCTATTGACAAATAGAGAGAAATATAGTATAATGTACTATCTAACATCGGGTATTAGGGAAATTTTTTGTTTTTGCCGATGTTTGACATTGTTAATAAGACTGTTGTAGAATTATATATCTTAAAACTCAAAGGAGAAAAAAATAAAAGATGAGTAAAAGAAGTATTATTTTAGAAAAGCCTTGGATGAAGCATTTCCCTGAGGAATCAAGAACTGCTCAGTTTCCTAAAATGAAGGTTTATTCATACCTTAAGGAAACTAACGTTCACCGTCTTCATCACACAGCTATTTATTACTACGGAGCTAAAATATCAGTTAAAAAGCTTATAGCGAGAATTGACGAGGTTGCAGACGCTTTTGCGGCACTCGGTATTAAGCAGGGGGACGTTGTTTCTTTGCTTTCTGCGTCAACTCCCGAATCAATTATGGTTTTCTATGCACTTAATAAAATTGGTGCAACGCTTAATGCAATCGACCCAAGACTTGATGCAAATAGCATTACTCGTATGATTAAATCATCCGGTTCAAGAATGCTTATTGCGATTGATATGTCCTATCCCATGGTTGCAAAAATTCATAACGATATCAAACAGGAACATATTGTTATCCAAACTGCAGGCACATCATTGCCGTTCCATATGAAGCTTGCTCTTAAAATTGCAACACCCAGCAGAATTCCTTACGGAAAGGGCGGAATTATGAGTTGGGATACATTCATTAAGGGAGCTAAAAACGGTATTGCTCAAGAGGCTGACTACGTTGGAGATGCTACTGCCGCTATCACTTATACCGGTGGTACAACAGGCTTCCCCAAGGGTGTTATGCTTACAAACGATTCTATTAACGCAACTGCGTTTAACTTTATACACGCAGGTATTATTCACGAGGGTGGAGATAGATTCCTTGGAATTATGCCAATCTTCTCATCCTATGGTCTTTGCTGTGGTATTCATATGCCCTTGACCATTGATACAGAGCTTGCGCTCATTCCTCGTTTCTATCCTCTCAAGATGGGTGAGTACATTAAGAAATATAAGCCCAATCATATGATTGCAACACCTGCTTTCTATGAAATCCTTATTGACAGTAAGGAAGTTAAGGGTATGGATCTTTCAAAACTCTATACTCTCGGTTCAGGTGGTGACTCCATGAATGAAGGTCTTGAAGCTAAGCTTGATGCATTTATGAAGGAGCACAATATGAGATATCCCTTGTGCCAAGGTTATGGTATGAGTGAAGTTTCCGCTGCCGCTACCTTCTGCGTAAACGATAGATATAAGAGAAAGAGCGTTGGTATTCCTTGCCTTACCACAATAATTGGTATCTTTGATCCCGAAACTGGTGAGGAGCTCGGTTATAACGAGGAGGGTGAGGTTTGCATTACCGGACCTTCAATGATGAAGGGCTACTTCAACAACCAAGAGGAAACCGACCATGTTATGCGCAAGCATGCTGACGGTCAGGTTTGGATTCACTCCGGTGACATCGGTTACGTTGATGAGGACGGTTTCGTTTACATCAAGGGCCGTGTTAAGAGAATGATTACAAGATTTGACGGTCATAAGGTATTCCCAATCACAATCGAGAGCTTTATTTCAGAGCATCCCGATGTTCATAGCTGCTCTGTTATCGGTGTTGATGACCGTGAACGTATGCAGGGTCAGTATCCTATGGCAGTTATCGAGCTTAATGCAGGTGTACCTGCTTCTGAAAGAAATAGAATTTGTAAAGAGATTTACGATAAGTGTCAGGCGGAGCTTGAACAGCGTGGTAAGCCTGTTGCGGTTGTTTGTGTTGATGAGGTTCCTCTTACTGCTATGGGTAAGAACGACTACAGAAAGCTCGAAAAAATTTATAAGTATTTCGATTATGATGCTTGGCTTAAAGACATTAATGCTTAAGTCTTAATTTGTAATGTGACTACACGTTACGTTTAAATAAATACGGAAGAATTCCGACGACAAAAATATTTAAATGATATAGGAAGTTCTTATATCGGAAAGGTTTGACTATGAATTTTAAAAGAATTCTCGTTTTAGTGATGGCTCTTGTTATGATAGTAAGCGCTTGTGCGCCCGCTATTCATGCAACAGCAGATGCTGTTAGCCACGACCATTCTACAGAAGAAACCAAGAATGAACTTAACTATGTTTCTCTTGGTGATGCGATGGCGAACGGTTTTGGTTTGGATTGTTACGGTGATTCCAAGGTTGTTACCAATGGCTTTTTGGAGTTGTCTCATGAATCATATCCTGCTCAATTTGCCGCTTGGCTTGCAGGACTTAAGGATGGTGGAGATTACTTGCACAGTAATAATACCCCTCAATACTACTATTATGGTGACAAAGCAAATGTAACCCTTATGCAGCTTGCAACACAAGGCGTTCGCGTGGAAGACTTGCTTGCTATACTTCAGGCAGACCCCAATGCTCTTGTTGAGAATGGTTTAGACTCTTTGGGTAGCACTGCTGATTTGTGGATTTCACACAAATTGGATGACAAGATGAGCGACAAATTGTGGCTTGCTTATGTAGCTTCTACATATCAGAGCGCAGTTAGAGATGCAGATATTATCTCTTTGGGCGTTGGTAATGCTAACTTCGATAGCTTCCTTTTGGATAGACTTATGCCCGTTGTTGGTCTCGGCACTGATGCAGAGCTTCAGAATGAGCTTAAAACATACGGATATATGACTCTTGAAGCAGCTCTTGAGCTTGTTGAGCTTGATGCGGAAATGACTGACCTTGTTAATAAGGTTTATAATAAGTTCAATGCAAAGCTTGTTTCGATGGGACTTCCTACTGAAAGAGTTAACGTAATTTGCGACCGCGTTGCATACACAGTTGCAAGCTATGTTGCTTCTTACTCAGACGTTCTCGATCTTATCGTTGAACTTAATCCCGACGTTGAGCTTGTTATTGTTCCTATGATTAATAACGTAACAAACTTTGCGTTTGACGTGGTTTATAATGGCAGAACAATTAAGCTTGATGCTGGTGATCTTCTCTCTATCATCTATGATGCTTTGAATGCTTACATTGCGGGTGTTCCTACATCCAAGCAGCTTCAGGGCGAGTATGAAGATGCAAAGTTCTACTATGCAGAGCTTTCTGATGATGTTAAGGTTGAAATGCTTGGCATATCTGAAATAGACATTTACGATGAAGCTTTGGTAAATGGTGTTCAGAGCTTTATCTTCTCCTTGATTTTTGGTGATCTTGAAGGTAGCGTAAGCTTCACATCTGATGAAGTTAAGGCATTTGTTGATGCTAAAAATAAAGGACAGATTGAATTTGCTGATTATGTTATGGCAACGGATGCTGCAAAGGTAGAGTTGATTGCTGCATACCTTGGCGTTGCAGAGGTTGTTCTTGATGCGATGAAGAAAACACCTGTATTCAACGTTGATGAAATTCTTGCATCTATGCGTAACGAAGGCGGAATTGCTTCCTTGGTTGGCGCGGATGATCTTGACCTTTCCAAAGTGATGGATGAAGACGCAATCAAGAATGCATTTGGTGATGATTCCGATTTGATAACTTATCTCAGGGAAAATTATACATCACTCTCTAAAGATGAAATCGAGGAAAAGGTTCCAGTAATAGCGAGTGCTTGGGTTGCTCCCACAATTCTTGCAGACACACTTTCTTCTATTGATGCTCTTAACGCAGTATTCTATGTTTACGGTAATTTGGTTGTTGCGGAAAATGTGTTTGGCACACCTTCTGCAAACGGTCACAAGGTTCTCGGTGAAGCTGTAATCAATTCTTACAAGAATGATTACACTGTACAGGATGAAACTATTGAAAACATCAAGGAATCCTTAATAATCATTGCGGGACTTGTTGCACAATACTACGATGAAGCGTATGTATACGGATATGAATATGCCGATGCGAATGGCTATATAGATAAGGTAGTTACTCTTATTGATAGAGTAATTAACCGCATTAATAGAGTTGATCTTTCTGACAACACAATGACTGATGACTTCAGAGCAGACCTTGAGGTTGAGCTTGATGCTATCGTTAAAACTCTTAATGAAATTAAGATTGCAATCAAGACAGATAAGGCAAAGGATGTTCCGGGACTCGTTGCAACACTTCGTGCTCTTAAGGACGACGTTCTTACACACGTTGCAAATATTTATGCTCTTTGTGAGCAGGCAGGAATTGATGTAAATCAGCTCGTTATTATTCCCGCTCTTTACGAAATTCTTGAAATTATTGAAACTCAGGTAATTCCTGCGATTGTTGAAACTGTTGAAACAATGGTTGAAAAGGCAGTTGAGCACATCACTGAGAAAATCGAAGAGATTTACGGTGAAATCGAGCCCATTCTTGCTGCTTCCAAGGAAATCTTGTCAGAAGTAATCCGCCTTGTTCTTGAAATTCACTCCGGTGCTGAAAATGCTCTTGAACTTGCAGAAAAAGTTTATAATGTAATCTATAATTTCCTTGTTGAAAACGGTGACGATATCGTATATGCTGCTAAGGTAGCTGCACGCGTTTATATCGCGCTCGTTCAATTCATTGTTGAAAACCAGGAAGAAATTGAGGATGCTCTTGAAATTGCAGGTAAAGCATTCAAGTTTATGCTCAAGGTTGGTGCATATATTTATGTGAACAAGGATGATATCGTTGCGTTTGCAACTAATGTTTACACAACAATCGTAAACTTCCTTGTTGAAAACGAAGAAGAAATCGAAGAAGCTCTCAGAATTGCGGGCATTGCATTTGATTTCATTGTTGAAGCTGCGAAATTCGTATACGAAAACAAAGAAGAAATCTATGAATTGGCAACTAAGGTTTATGCCGAAATTCTTAGAACAATCGACAGAGTTCATGGACTCGTTGATTCTGCACTTGACCTTTACGATTACGCAATTGAGGTATTGATTGATGTATTTGGAAGCGTAGAAAATGCTCTTATTTGTGCAGAAAAGATTTATAATAGACTTGTAAAGCTTGCTATTCAATATAAGAACGAGCTTGATGCATTTGCAGGTGATGTATATTCTCTCTACGAAGAAATTCTTGCAATTATCGTTGATACATATAACACAACTCAGGATGCAATTGAAACAGCAACTTTGACCGCTAAAATGTTGCATAAGCGTCTTATTCAGACTGTGGTTGCAATGAACGTAGCGATCGAGGATGCAATGTATAATGCGTCTAACGGTTCTTACGAGCTTAAGGATGATTCCTATTACGTAGCACTCGGTAATTCCGATTACGTTGAAGAGCTTGCTGCAATGCTTAATCTTTCTGAGAAGTTCTCTCAGTTTACTGTTAACGAGAACTATGCGGATGTAGTTGCGGGCGCGGACCTTATCACAATTAAGGTAAATAACGGTGAGTTCTATGAATTTGCTTATACTCAGATTATGGGTACTCTTGCTAATATAGTAAGAAGTAACGAGGATCTCATTGGTTGGTGTAACAACCCTTGGGTTGGTGATGCGGTTCTTGAAACAATCGAATCTTACGGTATAGACCTTGATGCTGAGACTATCGAGCTTGAATGGTCAAAGTATCTTTCAGCTGATGATATTGAAATGCTTAATACTCTCCTTGCAAGACTTAAGGCAGAGCTTGTTGAACAGGGACTTCCTGAAACACTTGAAATTGATGTTACATCTGAAATCGAGGGAATTCTTGAAGCTGAGGGCTTAATGCTTGACGGTATATCTGTAACTGTTGAACCAGTGGTTATTAATGTTGCTGATCTTGCGATTTATGCAATCGAAAACGTTCTTTATAGCTATGTACAGTTCATCGAAAGAACAGCAGTTCTTCTTGAAAACGTTCGTGCGCTTTCTCCTGATGCAACCGTTGTAATTACACACGTTGCTAATCCTCTTGACTTGATGCCTTTCGATCTCTCTGGCTTTGTTCCTAACTTTGATAAGTGCGAAAAGGTTCTTAACACAGCGGTTGGTGCATTGAATGGATACCTTTACGGTCTTGCTCTTGTAAACGAAAACACAATTTTCGTTGATAGTGAGGATGCACAGGATATCTATGATGCACTCCACGTATACTGCGATCACGTTTATGATGATCCTTGTCTCGATACAGATTGTAACCGTTGTGGAGAAGTAAGAGTTGCTCCCGGCCATAGCTTCACACATTACGTTAACAATAATGACCAGACTTGTACAAAGGACGGTACTGCAACAGCTAAGTGTGACCGTTGCGATGTTACTGATACTGTAACAGTTAAGGGATCTGCTAAGGGTCATAAGTGGCAGGATGCTACTTGTACAACACCTAAGAAGTGCTCTAACTGTGGTGAGGTTAGCGGTAAGGCTCTTGGACATAAGTATGATAATTCTTGTGATACCGAATGTAACCGTTGCGGTTATGAAAGAGCAATCACTCATAAGTTTGGTGAATGGGAAGTAACTAAGAAGCCCACTCTCTTCAAGGATGGAGAACAAACACGTACATGTTCTATTTGTGGATATAGTGAAACTAAACCCTATGTACCCGAAAGTGATGTTGACGTTATAACTCTTGTAGCACTTGCGGTTGGTTCAATTATCGTTGCCTTTGGTGCTTCTACAGCCATTATTCTTCTTATCCAAAAGAAGAAAGAGGGATAAATTCCAAATCAAATAAAAATTATTAATACGTAGTTTTTACCGCCATCTCCAAAAGGGGATGGCGGAATTTTTTATCATACAATTATTATGAATTAATATTGACAAACGAATAATGTTGTGATATACTGTACTATGTACATTTGTGATTGTTTTTAGGCGTAATTTGTAATAGCACGTCGATTTTTCACAAAAAATATTGATAATTTTAAGGTATAAGAATCTTGACTTATATCGGAAAGGAATTTTATTATGAATTTCAAAAAGATTTTTGTTTTGGTAATGGCTTTGGTAATGACAGTTAGCGCGTTTGCGCCTTCAATCCAAGCATTTAACAAGGAAGATGCCAAGGCAGAGCTTGAGGGCGTAGCTGGTGACGTTCAGTTGGCGGTTGACCAAATCGTTGATTACGTTGTAGAAAACTACGAGGAAGCTTATGCTAATGGTTATGCCTATGCGCTTGAAAATGGTTATATCGGCGCAGCTGTTGAGGCAATTGATTTGGCAATAGAGGCTCTTAATGGAGTTGATGTGTCTGTTGTTGATGCGGATGCTAACTTAATTGCAGGCCTTGAAGCAGAGCTTGATGCTACTGTAAACACACTTTGTGAGCTTAAGGATGCTCTTGCAAATGATTCTGCAAGTGATTTCGTGGGCTTGATAGTTGTTCTTGTTGGACTCGAAGACGACCTTTATGCACACGCAGAAAATCTTGTTGCTATTTGTGCGGAACTTGATTTGAGTGCTCTTGATGATGCTCTTGTTGCTCTTGAAACGACAATTAACGGCTCAATTGAGGCTGCAAAGGACTATCTCGTTGAGATACTTACACCTTACTACGAATACGTTAGTGGAGTAGTTGGCTTTGGTGTTGACGTTTATAATTCTATCGTTGAGGTAGTGGTTGGAATTCACGCAACAGTTTTGAGAATTCACGCAGAGTTGCTTGAAGTAAATGAAGCTATTATTGATGCAATTCCTGCAATTGAAAATGCAGTTGAAAAAGCAATTGATACATACGTTCTTGTTGCTGCAACACTTATAAAGGTTTCTGAAAGTGTTGAAGCTGCAATCCCTGCTGCTGCGCAGATTTATAAAGAAGTAGTTGATTTTGTTCTTGACTATCAGGACGATGCTGAGAATGCCGTAGTTGCTGCTAAGGAACTTTATGCAGACATTGTTGACACTGTTAAGGTAGCGTTGGCAGATGGTAAGAGAGTACACGAGGTGGCTCTTGAGGTTTGTGCACGTATCGTTGCACTCATTGGAGAAATCAATGCAGAAATTAGAGCAGTGCTCTACAACGCATTTAATGCTCAGTATGTACTTACTGAAAACTCCTATTACGTTGCTCTTGGTAAAGCGGAATATGCAAGAGAACTTGCAAATATGCTTCACCTCGGTGATAAGCATACGGTAGTAGGCTTGAATGGTAACTATGTAAATGCACTTGCTGGCGCAGATCTTGTAACAATAGATCTTACTGATGATGGAATTTACGATTTTGCAAAAGCGCAGATTATGGGTGAGCTTGCAAGCATCGTTAGAGGTAATAAAACCCTTATGAACTGGTATAACGATAAGTTCATCGTTGGACCTGCAATTAGAGAAGCACTTGATGATTTGGGCATTGACATCAACGCAAGCGCACAGGAGCTCGATTGGTCCAAGTATCTTGATGCAGAGGGTAAAGCAACTCTTGATTCTTGCCTTGCAGAGCTTAAGCTTCAGGTTGTTGAAGCAGGTATTCCTGAGGTTTACGTACTTCCCCTTGGTGATATTGCAATTGAAATTCTCAAAGAGAACGGAGTTTATTTCCCCGGTCTCTCAATCAATGTTTTCGTTGACATTCCTGTTGCGGATCTTGTAGTTACATTGGTTGAAAATATGCTTTATAAGCATGCTGAATTGACACACAATCTTGTTTTAGCTCTTGAAAACATTTATGCATCTGCACCGGGTGCAACTGTTGTAATTTCCGGTCTTGAAACCATCGTTTCTCTTGCAGATACAGAATTGGCAGGTCTTGGACTTGACCTTACTGAAGCGGACAAGGCTATTGAAACAGTAACTGATGTTTTGAATCTTCAGCTTTTTGCATTTGCTCTTGTAAATGAAAATACAATTTTTGTTGACAGTGTTAATGCCGAAGACATTTTTGCGGCTCTTCACTTCACTTGTGCACACGTTTATGACGATTACTGCTTGGATGCAACATGTAATATTTGTGACGAAGTGAGAGAAGCACCTGGTCATACATTTGAAAACTATGTTTCTGATGGCAATGCAACTTGTACAAAGAACGGTACAGAAACTGCAAAGTGTGAGCATTGTGACGTAACTGATACAAGAGAAGACGTTGATTCTAAGATTGCGCACGATTATAGTGAAGCAACCTGTCAGGTTCGTAAGACATGTAAGCATTGTGGACACGAGCTTGGTGGATATGCAGATCATATTTATGGTGAATGGAAGACAACAATTCCTGCTACAAACGAAACTACAGGTATTAAAGAAAAGACTTGCACAGTTTGTAACCATAAGGTTGAGGAAGTAATTCCTATGATTCCCGATATCACTCCTACGGTAATGAAGATAATTGGCTTTGTTGTTCTCGGTGCTGCAATTGTATGTGGTGCAGCGGTTGGAGTTTACTCTGTAATCAAAAAGAGAAAGAATGCATAAATTTAATAAATAGGAAGATATTTAACCGCCACTTCTTGCGAAGTGGCGGTTATTTTGTCCTAAACTATTGACTTTTGTCGACTTTTGTGGTAAAATTTATAAAATAATAGGGAAGTGTTTCTAAAAAATATTTTGGATATTTATTCTTGTTGAATTTATATTCTTAATATTGGCTAAAAGCACTCTAAAATGAATAAAAATGCAGTTAAAATTCAAAAAAATCGTGGAGCGCAAAAGCGTGAAGCGTTTATATAAATTCATTAATTAATAAATTTTTAAATTGATACAAAAGTATCGGAAAGGAATTTTATTATGAATTTCAAAAGAATTCTTGTTCTTGTTATGACTTTTGCAATGCTCCTTAGCACTTTTGCTCCAACACTTGGCGTATTTGCGGAAAACATTAACAATGGCACAAAAGAAATAGAGTCTAATGAGAAGCATTATGTTTCTATCGGTGACTCTATGGCAAACGGTTATGGCTTTGATGGCTATCAGCAAGGCAATGACGGTGTAAACATTATTAACAATCAAGACAAGTTTTATGGCGCAGGCGCATATCCCTTGCAGTTTGAGGAATATCTCAAAAAGCAGGGTTATGATGTAACTCACACAAAGCTTGCATCCTCCGCACTTCGTGCGGAAGACCTCCTCTATCTTCTTGGCGGTCGCGACACTCCCGCTGATGACTGGTATGAGCAGGTTAATCACTACACAGGTATTGACAACAATGATGCTCTTAAGGCATTCTATCAGGATGCTGTTAAGGGTGCAGATATTATTACACTCGGTATTGGTAATGCTTCCTTTGGCGCATTTTTCCTTTCTCGTGTAACAAGCATGCTCGGTGTAATGGGTGGTTCTCTTACAGAAGAGCAGAAGGCTCAGTACACACTTGAAAATGCCCTTAAGCTTCTTGACAACGAAGAAGAAAAGGAAATTATCAGAGAAATCAGTAATAAAGTATCTGAAACAATGAATTCATTTGTTTCAAAAGAAGAAGCAGAAAAGTATCACGTTGACGAAGTTAGCGGATTGCTTTCTTATACAGCTGCGGGCTTTATTGTTAACTTCTCAAAATCAGTTGATAAGATTGTTGAGCTCAACCCCGACGCAGAAATCATTCTCGTTGGTTTGATGAATACAACATACGGTATGACAATCACTCTTGACAATGGTGAAAAGTTCTACTTCGGTGACCTTATGGACGAAGTATTCGCATTGTTGAATGACTATATCGTATTGTATCCCACTTTGAAGCAGGCAGAAGGCAAGCTTCAGGGCGCAACGTTCCACTATGCAGAACAGCCCCAACCCAAGTTCATCGTTCAGGCATTTGATGACCTTGCTTACGCAGGTTGGACAAATATCGACTGTGGTGATGACGATTGTGGTACAGAAGGCCATGATTGCGAAGGCGAAGGTAGACTTTCTGCAGACATCGTTCGTGCAAGAACAATCAAAACATACAATAATTCACTCCGCCTTATGATTTCCGGTGCTATGGGTATGAATCTTCTTCCTGTAACACTTGCAGATGTTCAGGCTTGGAGATCTTGGGAAACTATTCAGAATGAATTGAGACCTAGTATGCCCGAGATTGATTATTATCCTGCGGAAGCAGCATGGAATTTCATGCATGGCAACTCCGACCTTACAGCTTCCGTTGCAGTTTACCTTGCAATTGAAGATGCTATCGTCAGAAGTATCGCAGTTGATGATATTCCTCTTGAGGGTGTTTTGACAATCGCTGATATGAATAAGCTTCTCGGCGTATTTGACGGTCTTGTAAGCAATCCTTCATCTCCTTATACAGTTCGTCAGTCTATTGGTGACCACCTTTCTAAGGAACACATTCTTCCTCTTTGCAAGATTTATGCAATCTTCAACATCGGTGACGGTATGTGCGTACATCCCACACCCGCAGGTCACGACGATCTTTCAGAAGTAATTATTGAAGCATACAACGAAAAAGACGGTATTCCTGCAGACGTAGTGCTTGAAAAGATGCACCATGTTTACACAACCGCATCCGATATGGGCGTTTTGGGTGAAATGCCACAGATGTCTCTTGTTGAGGATCTTTACGAAACTCTTGATGCTCACAATCATATAACAGATAAGCAGACTCTTGATATTATTCTTGCTGCATACACACGCGTTCTTGACAAGGAATTGTCAGATAAGGACACAATTGAAATTGGCCAGTGTGCGTATGATACAGTGGTTCGCAATCCTCTTATTAATGAATCCGAGAGAATTGAAATAATTGGTGAGATTTATGCTATTCTTAAGGGAAATAACTACTTCGCAGAAAATGAGGCACTTGAACTTGTAGAAGTTTTTTATAAGGAGCTTGACGAAAAGAATCTCATCTCTGACGAGCAGTCCTACGCAATCGCTGATTACATTTACGAAGCAATTCTTGATGGCGTTTTGAGTGATGCCGAGCAGGAAGACCTTGTTAAGTTTATGTACGAAACATTGATTGCTGATGAAAGTCTCTCCGATGCACATAGAGTTGCAGTTATGAAGACTGTTTATTCAACTCTTAGGGCTAATGGATATATTGAAGCTGATGTTGAACTTTATGAAGAACTTTATAGAGCTCTCAAGGCTAAAAATCTTCTTTCAGATTCACAGATTTATGCAATCGCAGATCAGGTATACCTTGCTGTTGCTAACGACGGTGAATTGACAGCTGACGAAGAGGATGCTCTCGTTAAATTCGTTTACGAAACAATGATTGGTGACGAAAACATCCCTGAAAGCCAGAAGGTTGCTGTAGTTGCTACAGTTTATAAGGTTCTCAAGGCTCATGGATATGTAGCACTTGATGAGGCTGATATTGCAGAAGAGATTTACAAAGCTCTCAAGGCTAAAAATCTTCTCTCCGATAAGCAAACATATGCAATCGTTGAATACGTTTACGAAGCTATTATCGACGGTGAATTCTCCGATGAAGAACAGAAATCCTTCGTTGAATTCGTTTACGAAACAATGATTGGCGACGAAAATATTCCTGAAAGCCAGAAGGTTGCTGTAGTTGCTACAGTTTATAAGATTCTCAAGGCTCACGGATATCTTGAAAATTATGCAGATGCTAAGGCTATAGAAACTGCAGAAGAAATTTATAAAGCGCTCAAGGTGGAAAATCTTCTTTCTGACAAGCAGACAGCTAATATCGTTGATTACGTTTATAACGCAGTTATCGACGGTGATGTAACTGACGAAGAACTTCTTGACATTGTTCTCTTCGTTTATAAGCTTGTTATCAAGAATGAAGCACCCGCTCGTCAGATGAGAGCGCGCGCAAATGCTACAAATAACGACACAGCGTCTGCACAGGCTCTTAGAATCGTTATCTCTATCGTTGCTGAAAACTATCTTGATGAAGAAAACAAGAAATCTCTTGAAACACTCGTTACAGGTGAAGGCGCATTGATTAGCGACGAATTGCTTGTTAAGATTCTTGATAATGTAATGGCAGACGTTGAAAGCAGTGAAACTGTAGATCAGTCAACACTTGTTCAAAAGGTATCTACAACGGCTATTCAAACTGTTCTTGACGATCCTAACACAGATCCTGCGGTAAAGACTGCAATTGTTAACGAAATCAAGAACGTTGCAGATAATAACCAAATTCTTGATAATGAAACAAGTGATATTTACGACGAGGCCGTTGCACTTGCGGGTAAGATTTATGAAAATCTTAAAGCGGAAGGCCTTATGGGTGAAGCAGAAAAGGATCAGCTTATTGATATCCTTATCTATAGTGTAGTTCTTCCTGTTCTTAACGGAGAGCAGCTTGAGGTTGATGACGCTATTGCTATCGTTGTTGAGATTGTTGACGTTATCTTTGGTCGCGAAGACCTTACTAACGAACAGAGAGTTGATATTTTCGTTGTGGTTTATGAAACTCTCGATGAAGAAGGCTATATTACTGAAGAAAATGGTAAGATAATCCTTGATTTCATTCTTGAATACTACGACGAAGCATACGAATATGGATATGCATATGCGGATGAGGAAGGTTATATCGATATAGCTGTTGAAGCTATCAAGAATGCACTTGCTTATCTTGAAACAGTAGATTTCTCTGACAAAGCTCCTATGACTGAGGAAATCAGAGCATTGCTTCAGAAGGAAGTTGACCTTATTGAAGTAACTCTTGCAAAATTGATTGCAGCGCTTGAAGCAGATACACTTAAGGATGTTGACGGACTTGTAGCTTACGTTCTCGCTAATACAGATGAGCTTCTTGAACATCTTGCAAACATTTATGACATTTGTGCTCAGGCAGGTATCGACATTAACCAACTCGTACTTCTTCCTGTCCTCAAGGAAGCACTTTATATCATTGAAACTGAAGTAATTCCTGCTCTTGTAGAGCTTACTAATGAAATTATTGACGCAATAGTAGCTCACATTACTGAAAAAGCAGAATTGCTTTACAATGCTGCTCTTGGTATGTCCAAGGAGGTTTACCTCCAGCTTGTTGCCTTGATCGTTAAGGTTCAGCTTCACGTTGAAGGCAAGGTTGAAGAAATCACTTTGATGGTTCTCGAACAGTACTTTGCACTTGTAGAAAAGCTTGAAACAATCTATGGTGTAGGTGTTGAAGCTTACGAAAAAGCACTTGAAATTTACACAAAGCTTGTTGATAAATTGCTTGGCAAGGTTCTTGAACACCTTGATATAATTGAAAACATTTTCGGAGTTATCTTTGAGGTTCTCGTTGAAAGTGGTCTTACAATTCACGATGCAATCACAATTGCAATTGAAGTATATAAGGCGGTTGTAGAATTTATTGCCGAATATGGTGATGATGTTCTCGAGGGCATTGAAATTGCAAAGGTTGTATTTACAACTGTATATAACTTCCTCGTTGAAAACGGTGAAAATATTAAGACAGCATTTAACGTAGCTATTAACGTTTACAAGTCAGTTGTTGAATTCCTTATTGAAAACGCAGACAATATTGAAAATGCAATCGAAATTGCAAAGAATGCATTTGAATACGTTCTTGAAGTAGCAGGAATGATCTATGACAATGCAGAAGAAATCTATGCAATAGCTACAGGAATTTATGCAGAACTTGTTAAGGTGATTGCTAAGGTTGAAGGCGTTGTTCTCACAGTAATGGACGTTTACAACTATGTATACGAACTTATTGTTGATATCTTCGGTAGCGTTGAAAACGCAGGCAGAATTGCTTATAAGATTGCAACACTTATCGTAGAATTTGTAAAGAATAATCCCGAAATCTTTGAAAATGCATACAAACTTGGTGTAGAAATTTACAACATTATCGTAGAAACCTACGGTGAAACCGGTGATGCTTGTGAAACTGCAAAGGTAGTTCACGCATATGCGCTTGGCATTGCGATAGCTGTTAAGGAAGATATTGCTGAAATTATGTATAATGCATCTAATGCGGACTACGAAATTACACTTGATTCTTACTATGTGGCTCTCGGTGATGCCGAATATGTAGAAGATCTTGCAAATATGCTCTTCCTTGGTGACAAGTATGAACAGTTTGCTCTTACAGATGACTACCTTGAGGTACTTGCAAATGCAGACCTTGTAACCGTTAAATTCAACAACGGTGAATTTATGGAATTTGCTAACCTTCAAATGAAGGGTAAGCTTGCTGAAATTATTAGAGGTAATAAGAACTTGACAAGCATTTATACCAACTTGAGTAACTGGGGTATTCTTGATCAGGTTGAAGAATCCTTGGGCTTTAGCCTTGATTCTAAACCTGTTGAGCTTGAATGGTCCAAGTATTTGGATGCAGATGCAGAAATGATTCTTAAGAACTCTTTGGCAAGAATGAAAAAGGATCTTATTGCTAACGGTACTCCTGAATATGTTGATATTGCTCCTGTAATCAATGCTGTTTTGGAAAATATGAACATTCCTCTTGAGCTTGACGGTGACGTTAACATTTCTGTTGTTGACCTTATGATATTCGGTATTGAAAGTGCACTTTACGGCTACGTTGAGGCAATAGGTAGAGTTGCAACAACTCTTAACACAATTCACACAGTAGCTCCCGAAGCAACTGTAGTAATCACGGGCGTTGATAATCCTATGGTAGATCTTGTTTCTATGCTTGGTATATATTCCGATTACATTGGAAATATTGATGAGCTTCTTGGTTATACTGATGTAATGGTTGATGTAGTAAATGCTACTCTCTATGGCTTTGCATTGGTACAGGAAAATACAATATTTGTTAATAGCGACAATGCAGAAGACATCTACGCAGCACTTCACGCACACTGTGGACACGCATATGATAATGCATGTGATACAACATGTAACATTTGTGGTGAAACAAGAACAGTAGGTGCTCACGTATATGACAACGCTTGCGATACAACATGTAACATTTGTGGCGCAGTAAGAACAGTTGGAGATCACGTTTACGATAACGCATGCGATACAACATGTAATATTTGTGGCGCAGTGAGAACAGTTGGAGATCACGTTTACGATAACGCATGTGATGCAACATGTAACATTTGTGGTGCAACAAGAACACCCGCAGATCACGTTTATGATGACTGTGAAGACGATACATGTAACGTTTGTGGTGCAACAAGAGTAGCTCCCGGTCACGTTTACGATGATAAGTATGACCGCGACTGTAACGTTTGTGGCGCAACAAGAAAAGTACCTCTTCGTCCTTGGGCAATTGTTGCTATCGCAGTTGGTTCTGTAGCGGTGGTATGTGGTGCAGGCGCACTTGTTTACTTCTATATTATTAAAAAGAAGAAACAGGCATAATAATTGCTACGTAATTGATTAAAATTATATAAATTCCGCCATTTCCGAAAGGGAATGGCGGTTTTTGTTACATATGTATAAATTTGGCACTTTGAAATAAGTAAAAAATTACAAAAAAGGTATTGACAATTCTCGACATAAGTGCTATAATTACCCTGAAGTTTTGCGTTTAGAGGCAAATCTAACATATTTTTTATTGATATAAGATGGAGGTTTCTTATATCGGAAAGGAATTTATTATGAATATGAAAAGAATTCTTGTTCTCGTTATGACCTTCGCAATGCTCGTAACCACATTCGCGCCCACACTTGGCGTATTTGCTGATTATGTTGCAGGCAATGGTGATAATGGGGCAGACGGCACACTTGATTACGTTTCAATTGGTGACTCCATGACAAACGGTATCGGTATGGATGGTTACGATGCTACAGGTAAAAATGGTTACCTTGAAGAAGCAAAAGATGCATATCCTTCTCAGTTTGCAGGATGGCTTGAAAGCTTCACAGGTAAGGATGTAAATCTCACACAGCTCGCAACAAGCGCAGCTCGTATTGAAGATGTTTACTACATGCTTACAAAGGGAACAGAAAAAGAATTTACTCCTGATTTCTGGACAGTACGCGAATTGCTTACAAATCCTGACCGTTGGGGTAAGACAGGCGCTGCTAGAGGCGAAGATAACTGGGATAAGCATATGGAAACTAACAATGCCGTTGCAAGCGTATTCCAGAACTCCGTTGCAAATGCAGACGTTATCTCTCTTGCAACAGGTAACGGTAACTTCGGCGTATTCTTCATGGGCAGACTTATGAACCTTGTTGGTTTCGGTTCTGCAGAAGAACTTGCACTCGATAATGAAAAGTATGCACATATGACAGTTGAAAATGCTCTTGAATTGTGCGGAGCAAACGAAGAAGTTAAAGAACTCGTTATGGGTGTTTATAACGATGCAGAAGCTTACCTTGTAGAAGCAGGTATGCCCTCAGATTTGATCGTTACAATCCTTAACTATCTTGTATACACAACTGCAAGCTATGTTGTAACATACATGAACGTAATTGATTATATCGCAGAAGTTAACTCCGATGCAACAGTTATTATCCTTCCTTTGATTAACAACGGTTTGGATTTCAACTTTAACATCACACTTCACGGTATCACAAAGAGCTTCAACGCAGGTGACTTCCTTGGCGCTCTTTACACACCTATCAACGCATTTATGGCTGCATACACAACAGTAGCAAATGAAACAGGTGCTTCTGACAATACATACTACTATGCAGAGCTTCCCGAAGATGAAAACGGTGAAACAATCCAGGTAGAAACATTTGCACAGGCATTTGAAACACTTTATGCTCCTATCGAAGTTCTTGAAAACGGCACAGTTGTATATCCTGAAAGCAGAAAATTCTGCCATAGCCGTTTCTATCCCGAAATTCAGTCCTTCGTAATGCCCATTATCTTTGGTGGTTCTGAAGCTGATTATTACGGTGCATTTGATCTTAATGACATTATCGCTTATGAAACAGCACAGGCTCAGGGAACAGCTGCTTTCGCTGTTTATGCTGCAGAAAATGCTGGTAAAGTACAGCTTCTTGCTTACTACTTTGGTATTGTTGATGCAGTTCTTTCTTCAATGAAGGCAGTTGCAAACGTAAATTTTGATGAGATTTCTGTTCCTGCGGGCGAAACATTTAGCATGTTCTCAATTCTTGGTCCTGTTGTAGGTGGTCTTCAAAGTGAGATTCCCGCTAAGGTTGCTGAAAATGCTGAAGCTGTTGCTCCTCGTTTGGCTTATGAACTTATCGCAGCAAATATTACACCCGTACTTGAACCCTATTTCAGCAATCCTGAATTCCTCTATGTATTCGGCGCAGATCTTGAAAAGTACGGTGATGATAGTGCTGAAAAGACACTTGAAATGATCAACTTGGCTCTTCATAATGACGCAAGATTTGAAATCAATAACGATCTTAAGACAATGAAAGCAGCTCTTGTTGATGGATATAACCAAATTGCAAATGGCCTTGAACTTCTCTCTATGGCAGTAGTTCTTCCTGAAACACTTTCTGAAGCACTTACAAGTGTTGGTCTCCTTGAAGCACTTCTTGCTCTCTATGGTAGACTTAAGCTCGCTTGGGGTCTCTCTGCACATCCCTCTCAAGCAGGCCACGACACACTTACACAGTCTCTTGTTGATGCTTATAAGAATGAGTACACAACAAAGGACGAAACAATCGAAAACATTAAGGAAACAATCGACCTTGCTATTAAGGTAACTGATAAGGCTTACCAGGAAGCATATGACTATGTTGACGAAGCAGGTTACATCAATAAGGTAGTTTCCATCATCAATAGAGTTATCAATAGACTTAACAGAGTTGACCTTTCCGACAATACAATGACAGAAGAGTTCAGAGTATTGCTTGATAAGGAAATCGAAGCAACTATCGCTACACTTAAGGAAATCAAGGACGTTCTTGTTAACGATAAGGCAGAAGATCTTGCAGGTCTTGTAGCAACAGTTCGCGGTCTTATGGATGACGCTCTTACACATCTTAACAACATCTATGCTCTTTGCGCTCAGGCAGGTATCGACGTAAATCAGCTCGTTATCATTCCTGCTCTCAAGGAAGCACTTGTAATTCTTGAAACAGAGCTTATTCCTGCACTCAAGGAGCTTGTTGAAGAGTTCGTTGAAGCAGTAGTTGCTCACGTAACAGAAAAGGCAGAGGAGCTTTATAACTATGCTCTTGGTCTTTCTAAGGAAGTATATCTCCAGCTTGTTGCTCTTGTAGTAAGAGTACAGCTTCACGTTGAAGAAAAGGTTGAAGAAATCGTTGACGTACTTCTTAACCAGTACTTTGTACTCGTTGAAAAGCTTGAAGCTATCTACGGTAACGTTGAAGATGCTGCAAACACAGCTCTCAAGGTTCTTGGCGCAGTAGCTGATAAGATTGTTGAGGTTGCAGGTAGCGTTGAAAACGCACTTGAAATCGCAAAGAAGGTTCTCACAACTGCTTATGACATTCTCGTTGAAGCAGGCTTGACAGTTAAGGAAGCATTTGAAGTAGCTGTTGAGATTTACACTGTAGTAGTTGAGTTCCTTGTTGAAAACGCAGAAAGCGTTGAAAAGGCACTTGAAATTGCAGGCAAGGCATTTGAATATGTTCTTGAAGTAGCTGCATTCGTTTACGAAAACGCAGAAGAAATCTACGCAATAGCAACAAAGGTTTATGCAACTCTTGTTGACGTAATTGCTAAGGTTTATAACATCGTTGAAACATCTATCAACGTTTATAACTTCGTTTACGATCTCCTTGTTGATGTATTCGGTAGCATCGAAAATGCTATTTGCATCGCAGGTAAGGTTTGCAAGCTTGTTGTTGAATTCATTAAGAATACTCCCGAGCTTCTTGAAAATGCATACGAGCTTTACTGCGACATCTACGACCTTATCGTAGAGGTTTACGGTAAAACTGCTAATGCAGAGGAATGCGCAAAGGCTGTTTATACATATGTTGTTGGTGTTCTCACAGTAGCACTTGACGATATTAAGAACGCTATTTACGGCGCATCTAACGGTGATTACGAAATCACACTTGATTCTTACTATGTAGCTCTCGGTAATGCAGATTACGTAGAAGAGCTTGCAGGTATGCTCTACCTTGAAAGCAAATATGCTCAGTACGGTCTTGCAGGTGATTATACTGCAGATCTCGAAAAGGCAGACCTTGTAACAGTTAAGTTTAACAACGGTGAATTCTTTGAATTTGCTTATGCTCAGATTATGGGCGTTGTTGCACAGATCATCAAAACATCTGATGTTTACAATAAGTACGGCGCTGCTCTTGATATGGCAATTGCAGAGCTTCCCATCGATTTGAACGCTCAGACAGTTGAGCTTGATTGGTCCAAGTATCTTGATGCTGAAACAATCGCTATCCTTCAGGAAAGACTTGATAAGGTAGCTGAAGACGTTACAGCTGCAGGCCTTCCTGTAGTTTACGAGCTTGACCTTGCTCCTGTACTTTCTGGTTCTCTTGACGGTGTAACTGTTAACGAAACATTGATCGTTGAAATTCCTGTTGCAGAGCTTATCGCATTCGGTGTTGAAAGCCTTCTTTACGCATATGCAGAGACAGCTGCAAGAGTAATTAATACTCTTGGCACAATCTATGCAGTAGCTCCTGAAGCAACTGTAGTAATCACAGGTATCAACAATCCTCTTGCAATTTATGCAGAATCTCTTGAAGGCTTTGTACCCGGTGTATCTAAATACATTGGAATTCTCGATGAAGTTGTTGAAATCTTGAACCTTCCTCTTTACGGATACGCAGTAGCTAACGAAAAGACAATCTTCGTTGGTAGCGACAATGCAGAAGACATCTACGCAGCACTTCACGCACACTGCGGACACGCATATGATAACGCATGTGATACAACATGTAACATTTGTGGTGAAACAAGAACAGTAGGTGCTCACGTATATGACAACGCTTGCGATACAACATGTAACGTATGTGGCGCAGTAAGAACAGTAGACGCACACGTATACGATAACGCGTGCGATACAACATGTAATATTTGTGGCGCAGTGAGAACAGTTGGAGATCACGTTTACGATAACGCATGTGATGCAACATGTAACATTTGTGGTGCAACAAGAACACCTGCAGATCACGTTTATGATGACTGTGCAGATGATACATGTAACGTTTGTGGTGCAACAAGAGTAGCTCCCGGTCACGTTTACGATGATAAGTATGACCGCGACTGTAACGTTTGTGGTACACCAAGAGAAGTTCCTCTTCGTCCTGGAGTAATAATCGCTATCGCGGTTGGTTCCGTAGTAGTTGCTTGTGCAGCAGGTGCAGCAGCTTACTGGTTCTTCGTTAAGAAGAAAAACGCTTAATGCTAAACTAAAATAAAAAATAAAATAATAATTTCCGCCATCTCTCCAAAGGAGATGGCGGTTTTTGTTAATAAAATTTATAAAACGTATTGACATAGCACGATAACTGTGATATAATATTTCTGTTAAAAAATCTATCAAAGAGGTGGAAATTATGAAACACATCAAAACAATAGAAACTCGTAATCTTTGCGAAAGCGCTAAAAAGGGTGGATGTGGCGAATGCCAGACATCTTGCCAGTCTGCTTGCAAGACTAGCTGCGGTATTGCTAACCAGAAGTGTGAAAGCACAAAGGAAAGCAAGTAATTCGGCGCTTTGCATTTAGCGCAGAACAAAAGCCACTATAATAAAAAGAGAAAAAATGCACTGATTTTTAAGCACAAGTTTCTCATAATGTTGAAATCCGCCGAAAAAAATCGACGGATTTCTTCATTTTTTATGTGGCTTTTTAGTCGCGACTTCGCTCTCTACCGTACTATTGTACGCCTAAGAGAACGAATTCACAACTTCTGCATCAAAATTCAAAGCACCTCAACGGAGGATATAATAAATGATACATCAATATAAACTTAATGGCTTTAATATCGTGCTTGACGTTTGCTCCGGCTCCGTTCACGTTGTTGATGACGTGGCTTACGATATTATTGCAGAATTCGAAAATAAAGAAAAGAGCTTGATTATAGCGGAAATGCTCGAAAAATATGCTTCGGAAGAAGTAACCGAAGAGGACGTTCTTGAATGCTATGCTCAAATTGAGGATTTAAAGGCAAACGGTAAGCTTTTTGCCCCCGATACGTTCGAGCCAATGGCAAATAAATTAAAGGAAAAGACCGCAGGCGTAGTAAAGGCACTCTGCCTTCATATCGCACACACTTGCAACCTTAACTGTTCTTATTGCTTTGCTTCACAGGGCAAATATCACGGGGATAGAGCTGTTATGAGCTATGAGGTGGGTAAGCAAGCGCTTGATTTTCTTGTAGCAAATTCAGGAACTCGCCATAACCTTGAGGTTGACTTTTTTGGCGGTGAGCCCCTTATGAATTTCCAGGTTGTTAAAGACCTTGTTGCATATGCTCGTAGCATCGAAAAGGAAAAGGGAAAGAATTTCCGCTTTACTTTGACCACAAATGGCGTTCTTGTTGACGATGACGTTATTGAATGGGCAAACCGCGAGTGCTCGAACGTGGTTCTTTCACTTGACGGACGTAAAGAGGTTCACGATAGATTCCGCGTTGACTTTGCAGGTAACGGAAGTTGGGAAAAGATTGTTCCTAAATTCCAGAAATTTGTTGAAGTGCGTGGTGGCAAGGATTATTATATGCGTGGCACATTCACACACGCAAACCCCGATTTCCTTGAGGATATTAAGCAAATGCTTGACCTCGGCTTCAATGAGCTTAGTATGGAGCCCGTAGTTTGTGCAAAGGATGATCCCTCTGCACTCACCGATGAGGATATGCAACTCGTTATGAAGCAATATGAGGACTTGGCTACACTTATGCTTGAACGCGATAAAGAGGGAAGACCTTTCACGTTCTATCACTATATGATTGACCTCACAGGCGGGCCTTGTATTTATAAGAGAATTTCAGGATGCGGAAGCGGTACTGAATATATGGCTGTAACTCCTTGGGGTGATCTCTACCCTTGCCATCAGTTCGTTGGTGAAGAGAGATTTAAACTCGGTGATATTTGGAACGGTGTAACTAATAAAGAAATTCAGGGTGAATTTGCGGCTTGTAACGTTTATGCACATTCTGAGTGCCGTGATTGTTGGGCGCGCCTTTACTGTTCAGGCGGATGCGCTGCAAATGCTTACCACGCGACAGGAAGCGTAACAGGTGTTTACGAGGACGGTTGCAAGCTCTTTAGAAAACGTATGGAATGTGCAATTATGGTTGCCATAGTGCGTGCTTTAGGCGAATGATATGAACACACCCATTTGTGATTTTGTAAAGCACTATACCGAAAGCAACTCAATAAAACTTCATATGCCCGGTCATAAGGGAAAAACATTTTTGGGCTTTGAGAAATTAGATATTACCGAAATTGGCGGAGCGGACTCACTTTATGAGGCCAACGGAATAATTGCGGAAAGTGAAAAAAATGCCAGTGAAATTTTTGGCTGTGATACATATTATTCAACCGAAGGGTCGTCGCAATGTATTAAAGCAATGGTGCATTTGTTAAATTTGGATGCAAAAAGCAAAGGTCAAACGCCCTATATTCTCGCAGGCCGAAACGCGCACAAGGCATTTCATAGTGCAGTAGCATTGCTTGATATTGATGTTGATTGGATTTATCCTGATGACGAAAGTTATCTTTCTTGCAACATTAGTGCCGAAAAATTAGATAATATTATTAATAATTGTGGTAAAAAGCCAACGGCAATTTATATTACAAGCCCCGATTATCTTGGTAATACACTTGATATATCTTCAATTTCAAAAGTGTGCCACAAAAACGGAGTTTTACTTGCAATAGATAATGCCCACGGCGCATATTTGAAGTTTTTGACTCCATCAAAGCACCCAATAGACCTGGGGGCAGATATTTGTTGTGATTCCGCACACAAAACACTCCCCGTGCTCACGGGCGGTGCATATTTGCATCTTTCAAGGGATTTTTCAAATAAATTTGCTTCTCTTGTAAAAAATACTCTCGTGCTTTTTGGCTCAACAAGTCCGTCATATCTGATATTGCAATCACTTGATGCGGCAAACGTCTATCTTGAAGCACACAAAGCGCGATTATCGAACTTTCTTCCAAGGGTCGAGAGCTTGAAAAATAAATTAATAGAAAATGGATACGAGCTTTGCGGCAACGAAGCGCTCAAAATTACAATTCAAACCAAGAAATACGGATATTTGGGAATCGACTTTGCCAAAGCTCTTTATGAAAAGGGAATTGTAGCAGAATTTTCTGACCCCGACTTCGTAGTTTTGATGCTCACCCCCGAAATTGAAGATTTGGAAAAAGTCGCAGAAATTATGCTTTCTATTCCAAAATTAGAGCAAATTAATCTGTCATCACCCAAATTTGTTAAATTGGACAGAAAATTATCTGTTCGCGAAGCAATCTTATCAAATTCCGAACGCCTACCTGTTGACGAGTGCATCGGTAGAATTGTTGCTAATTCAAGTGTCGGATGCCCCCCCGCCGTACCGATTGCCGTCGCAGGCGAAATCGTCGACTCAAACGCGCTTGAATGCTTCAAATATTACGGCATAAATAAAATAAATGTAGTAAAATAAGAAAAACACCGATTTTTAAGTCGGTGTTTTTTGTTTGTATATCAAATTTTGATTTATCGGGGCGTAGGGGTCGACGTCCTCGACGACCCGTAGTACCACAAACCCAACTCCTCACCTAATCACAAGATTAGCCGAGGCAAGCGTATCAATTCCAAATAGGAAAAGCACGCTTTTGATATTATTTTCATTAATATAATCATCAATCGAACCGTTATAATATCTCGGGTCGATGAGTTCGAGATTATAATGCTCGCAAAGGTAGGGAGCTAATGAGTGCGAAAAGCTGTCCTTAATAATCAACAAAGTTTCTTTTTGATTGTCATTTGTATCATAAATTTTAACGTGCGCATTATTACCCGAAAGGAAGGTGCTGTATTTATCCTTCTTTTCAAGATATGAGAAATCATAAAGAGAATCAAGTTCGGTATTAGTATCAACTATGGTTACTTTGTACTTGCCATTTTCCAAGCTTGGCGCTTTTATTGGTTCGGAATTAATAAAGAAAAATCCCGATTTTGAATAAGTTGTGCCAACAAAATCGCTTGAAAGCACTTGGAGATTAAATTCGTTTAATGAATAGGGTGCATATCCTAAGATATCCGCAAGATTACGATAAGCGTAATACGCGCCCTCCGCGGTCCAGTGGTGGTCGGTCTTGTAAAATATCTGCGTACCGCTTTGTTGCAACAATTCAAACGATTGATTGAAGTTTATATGGTTATCGTTGACCAATTCCCATATTTTTTCATTTCGCTCATTAGAATAGTATGGAGAAAATTTACTATCCAAAACATCAACCTTGCGCGGTATCAAAGCTAAATTAACTTTGATGTCATTTTGAGCAAGATTTTGCATCATTTTTTCGATTTTTGTGAGATTTCTTTTCAAATACGAATAATTATCGTCGGTATATTGATGAGTTTCAATCAAATAACCATCCTTGCCGAGCAAAACATTGTTGTTTTCGTTTTTGCCCATAGCAAGTTCAATGATTGATTTTAACTCCACCATCTTGCCACGAAGATTAATCTGGTCGGAAAAATAATCGTGCAACTGACGAGTGTATGTGCCATCAATTAACTTTTCAAAACTAAATTTAGGTGAAGTCTGCAAAACGCGATTTTCGTCCTCGGAAAAACTATTTGCAGGAACAAAGATATAAGAAATGGAGAAAAATGCCATTATGCCCGCAAGCAGAACAAGAAGTATTATATTTGTGATATTCTTTTTCATATTATTCTCCTTTCTTTTGTTAATCCGCCATCGAGCGCAGCGAAGGATCTTGGCGGATAAATATATTATAACAAAAAATCAAGGATTTTTCAATCCTTGATTTTGATTTTTCTATATTATTTTTCCACGGTTACGATAAAACCATTCATATTATCACCTGAAATTGAATAATTTGAATCCTTCAAAACAGGAATTTGAGTGGGATTGCCGGAATATTTCACATAATAAACCTGATATTGCTTGTCACCTGCAGTAAATGTGAGAGGATTGTTAAATCCGTGAGCCTCACGAAGCAACTCAAGATATTCGTCAAGACAAATACTATTCTCGTAAATATATGTTGCGTGCTCTATGCCAACGTAACGGAAGTGAACTCTCTTTGAACTATCCTCACCTGTGTGGTTTTTGCAATCACCGGGATAACGAATGATAAATCCGTATTTGTGAGCATTCTCATAAATCCAAGTATAACTTGACTTGAGCAAACTTTCGGTTATTACTGTTGAAGGTGAATTTTGTTTGATTGTGAATGTTGTTCCGAGCGCGTGGTCATAAAATCCCTTGCCAAGATTAATATCATCTGCATATTCATCAAGAGTACTATTTGAATATCCGCCCCAAGCAATTTCAATGTTAGATGCGGAATTTGCGTTTGCGTTGGTCAAATCAAGAGTTTGACAATAATCCATAAGCATTTTATTGAGAGCATCAAGAGTTGTGCTATTCAAATGTATTCTATCGTAAGTGAGAGCATAGGTGTTGCAACCGTTTATTTGTGTTGCATTAGCATTTGTAGAATTTTTTTGATATTGATAGATATTAATCATTCCACTCAAATTAGAGGGAAAGTTATAAGTAAACTCGCTATCAATATAAAGCAAATCTCCAACCTTTATATCATCCGCACTCTTTTCAACGTAAGTAACATTGGGATTTTGCTCCGGTTGGTTATGAATATCTTTGTACTTGTTTAATATATTTCCAATAAGAATAACCGCCAAAGCGGAGAGAATAAGAATAATAATCACGAAAATAGCAATAACGATTCTTTTTCTTTCGCGTGGAGATTTTTGAGCCTTCTTCTTTTTGTTTACTGTGTCAAAAGCTTGAGTTTTGGGCGCTTTTGTTGCTTTAGGAGCAGGTTTTTGTGTATTGGAGACAGGTTTTTTCTGACTAACAGTAGGATTTTTCTGATTAGTAGAAGGTTTTTGCTTGCTAACGTCAGGCTTTTTCTGATTAGTAGCAGGTTTTTTCTGACTCGTTGTAGATTTTGTTTGACTCATAATAGCTCCTTTCTATGAATAATTTTCCTTGGGCTAGTCACCCAAGGAAAATATTAATACAATATGTTATTAGATTATTGAGCGTCCTTGATGGAGAAGTTCATTCTACCCTTAGCGTCAACGCCCATGTATTTTACTTTAACAACGTCACCAAGCTTAAGAACGTCTTCAACCTTGTCGATTCTTTCCTTTGCAATCTTGGAGATGTGTACAAGACCTTCCTTTCCGGGAACATATTCAACGAAAGCACCAAATTCCTTGATGCCTGTTACAGTACCTGTGTAGATAGCACCAACCTCGGGCTCGAATACGATTGCATCGATGCAAGCCTTAGCAGCCGCTGCACTTTCACCGTTAACTGCAGCAATTCTAATTGTACCGTCATCTTCGATGTCAATCTTTGCACCTGTATCGGCAACAATTTTTTGAATTACGGAACCGCCCTTACCGATAACTTCACGAATCTTATCGGGATCAATCTTCATTGTTGTCATCTTGGGAGCATATTTAGAAACTTCTGCACGAGGCTCAGCAATTGCCTTGAGAATTACTTCATCGATGATGTAATCTCTACCTGCGTGTGTCTGTTCGAATGCCTTTTTAATGATTTCAGGTGTAAGACCGTCAATCTTAAGGTCCATCTGAATGGATGTGATACCCTTGTGAGTACCCGCTACCTTAAAGTCCATATCTCCATAGAAGTCTTCAAGGCCCTGAATGTCGAGCATTGTGTCCCAAGAACCGTCTTCAGCTGTGATAAGACCGCAAGAGATACCTGCAACGGGAGCCTTAATCGGAACACCTGCATCCATAAGAGCAAGAGTTGAACCGCAAACTGAACCCTGAGATGTAGGACCGTTAGAGGAAACTACGTCAGAAACAAGACGGATTGCATAGCGGAATTCTTCAACAGAGGGAAGAACGGGAACGAGAGATCTTTCTGCAAGCGCACCATGACCGATTTCACGACGTCCGGGAGAACGTGCGGGCTTAGCTTCACCTGTGGAGAAGCCGGGCATATTGTAGTGGTGCATATATCTCTTTTCCTTGTCGTTGTCAAGACCGTCAAGGAGCTGTGCTTCACTGAGTGTACCAAGTGTAGCAACTGTAAGTACCTGTGTCTGTCCACGAGTGAAAAGTCCGGATCCGTGTGCTCTGGGAAGAAGACCTACTTCAGAACCCAAAGGTCTGATTTCGTCCATGCGTCTACCGTCAACACGCTTCTTGTCAACGAGCAACCAACGACGAACAATCTTCTTTTGAATTTTATAAACAAGCTCTTCCATCATAGTGGGAAGGTCGGGATATTCTTCTGTAAAGTTAGCAAGGATAGCTTCTTTGATGGGGAACATCTTTGCATCTCTAACTGTCTTGTCGTCAGTGTCAAGAGCTTCCATAACGTCCTTTTCGCAGAAAGCAAAAATCTTGTCGAACATATCGTGATCAAGCTCGCAAGAGGGATATTCAAACTTTGTCTTGCCGATTTCGTCAACAATTGCGTTGATGAATTCGAGAACGCCCTGGTTTTCCTTGTGAGCGAGCATAATAGCGTCGAACATAAGATCATCGGGAACTTCGTTAGCACCTGCTTCAATCATAACAACCTTTTGCATAGAAGATGCAACTGTAAGTTCAAGGTCAGAAACTGCTCTTTGTGCTTCGTTGGGGTTAACAACGAGCTGTCCGTCAACAAGACCCATAAATACACCGGAGATAGGACCGTTCCAAGGAATATCGGAGATGGAAAGGGCGATTGAAGCACCGATCATAGCTGTGATTTCAGGTGAGCAATCGGGGTCGTAGGACATTACTGTAAGAGAAAGAGAAACGTCGTTACGAAGATCCTTGGGGAACAAAGGACGAATAGGACGGTCGATAACACGGCTTGTCAAAATTGCTTTTTCGGGGGGACGTCCTTCACGACGAAGGTAACCGCCGGGGATTTTACCTGCCGCATACATTCTCTCGTCGAAGTCAACGGAGAGGGGAAGGAAATCTATACCGTCACGGGGTTTTTCAGATGCTGTTGCGCAGCAAAGAACTGCTGTATCGCCATATCTTACAAGGCAAGAGCCGTTTGCAAGACCTGCAAGCTTACCTGTTTCAACAACAAGGGGTCTGCCTGCTAATGTGTAATGAAATGTCTTAAAGTTTTTAAACACCATTGGTGAGCTAATTGAATTACTCATTTTTTTAATTCCTCCATAAAAATTTTAAAATGCTTTATTTTATTCTTACGGGGTTTAGCACTTAATTACAATCTTGATTTTCAAGAGCATAATTAACTGCTAAAACGTCCGCAAGATATTACAACTTAATTTTTTTCAAAAAACAAACAAAGGGAGTGAGGAGTCGGCAAAAACCCACTCTCCCACTCCATATTTGTTCTTACTTTCTGATGCCGAGCTTCTTGATAATTGCTCTGTATCTTTCAATGTCAACTCTCTGAAGGTAGTTAAGAAGGTTTCTTCTGTGACCTACCATCTTAAGAAGACCGCGACGGCTGTGATGGTCGTTGTGGTTGTTCTTAAGGTGCTCATTAAGAGAATTGATTCTGTGTGTGAGAATAGCAATCTGCACTTCAGGAGAACCTGTGTCACCTTCGTGTGTAGCGTATTCAGCAATGATAGCCTGCTTTTCGTCTTTCAAGATCATGATAATTTCACCTTTCTAAAAAATATTTAACGCAAAGCACAGTCATCGGCGGGTGAAACACAGCTATTGCCATCTTATTTTCCCGAAAACCGAGCTATACGTCGTACAAGAGGTATTTTACCACAAAAAACTCACTTTGTAAATAGCTTTTTAGAAAATTCTTCAAAAATTTTTATTTATTTTCTATTAATTATATATTTCCATTTTGTTTATTTTTAACAAAGGACGAAATAAGTGATACTCCTCCACTAAAAATAAGCATTCCTCCAAACACCGTGCGAAGCAAATAAGGATTGATTTGCGAAGTTAAAATGCTTCCCAAAACGGAGCTTATTACACCGCTTAGACTTAATATGAGAGTTGTTTTCCAAACGATTTTCTTTTTTATTACATTGTAAATGGTGGAAGCAAGACCGCAAAGAATGAAAAAGCAAAGATTTGCTCCCTGCGCAATAATTTGCTCAGTACCTTCAAAAAGAGTTAGATATATTACCAGAAGTCCGCCACCGCCCACCCCCATTCCCGAGAGAATTGCAATTAATAACGAAACAATAAAGAATTTCATTTTTTGTTTACTACCTCGTCAAAGGATTTTGCGCGCGTGTGGTGAATTGGCTCCCAGCCAACCTTTTTGAAAAGAGCGATAATTGAAATTGGAATATAGGTATACATAAAAATCGGAAATAAAAATAAATATCCTATCTTTTTAGCATCTGTGGTGTGTATCCTTTTCCACTCTGAAATTATCGTTATAAGACCCATTAAAAACATTATTGAATAGGTGAACGAAATATACCCAAGCAGACTTTCAATCACGGGGGCGGGATTACCGACGCCAAGTATTCCAAAGGTAATTGCGCTAACACTTGTAGAAAGAAGCGTTACTGTTAAAATAAAGGCGGGCATAATGTTCATAGTCATATCGAAAAATGCGAATTTTCTATATTTAAAAATCCCCCTCACAAGTGCCTTGCCGTGTTTTTGCCAAACCTGAAAAAAGCCCTTTGACCAACGCAATCTCTGTTTATAGGATTGCTTAAACGTTATGGGTTGCTCGTCAAAAAGCTCCGCATTGATACAGCAACCAATTTTAACTCCGTTGATTACTGAAAAAATCGAAAATTCAATATCCTCGGTTAAAAGATAAAATTTCCAACCGTTAAATTTGTCAAGCAAGGATCGGCTAACAAAAAATCCCGTACCCGAAATCGCACAAGATGAGTGAAGAAGCATTCTTGCGTAGTGTAGGAATTTGGATTCCCTAATGTACCACAACCCGTATCCTGCACTAATCCAGTTGTCACCGTAATTTTTAGAATTTCTATAGCTTGTGAATGCCTCATATCCGTCGGAGCGCGTTTTGTTCATTTCGGTAATATAATTTGGAGTCAAAACATTGTCCGCGTCAAGCACGATAATTCCGTCAAGCTCTTGCCACTTACCACCCTTGCGAAGCTTTGAAATCGCGTAATCAAGCGCATATCCCTTGCCGATTTCCTTCTTGTTAAACCGTTCAAAAACGGTTGCGCCGCATTCTCTTGCAATATTTGCTGTGTTGTCCGTACAGTTGTCTGCTATCACCACCACCTCCAAAAAATCCGCATCATAGTCCTGATTATTTATCGAAGAAAGCAAATTACCAATAACCTTTTCTTCGTTTCGCGCCGCAATCAAAATTGCAATTTTGTTCTTTTTGATCGGAATTTTGTGAGGGCGCGGTTTTATAGAGAAGGGAACTATAGTGTAAAAAATCTGATAGGAATAGCATAAAAACAGAATAAACCCAACCACGAAATTAAGGCTTGCCAAAAACTCATTAAACATAAAAAACTCCAAAAAAATTATTTAAAAATCATCATCACACCACATATTATCACAAGAGCGGAAAAAATCATTTTCACGACCCGCAAGTGTAATTTTGTTAGTAAAAACGCGCCAATAATTCCGCCAATCAATGCGCTCGGAACTAATGTAAAAAACGTATTGTCTAAGGTTATATACCCCTTCGCAAGATAAATACATAAGGATAAAGCGGAGAGTGGGAGCATTGTAGCAACCGCATTCGCAAACACTCCATTTTCTTTTCTTTGTTCGTCCGTGAGTGAGTGGGACAAAAAATAAGTCACTATTATCCCACCGCCTGCTCCCAAAATTCCGTTTGTTGCTCCCGCAAGCAAGCCGATTAAAATAAAGAGCCAATATTTTTTTAAAAAAGTCATAAAAAACCTCTTATTTAATGAAATAAATTGTTGAAATTAATTAATTTGTATGATATAATAACTATATATGGTATTTTAGCGCGTTCGCGTGTCTATATAAAGAAAACTATTAAAGGATGTGAAAAAATGGCAGAAAGAAAAACCACAACTAATAAGAAATCCCCACAAACAACTAAAAAAACATCTAATACGAGTGTTGAGCGTTCAAAAAACACTCGCGCTAATGACAAAAGTAAAGCAAACGGTCCTAAGGTTAAATTTGATAATCCTTCGGATAGATTTGTCCATCAGGTTATTCCTTTTGTATTGGTGGCACTCGCACTTTTGCTGGAAACTTGCTTTGTTCTTGCGCTTATTAACGGTGAGAAGCTTGTTGGAATTGCGGGTGTATTTTTAAAGGACGTATTTTTCGGATTGTTTGGCTTCTGCGCATTTGTTTTACCACTTATGCTCATAAATCTCGCATTCAATTGGAGAAAATTCGTCGACTCACGCACAATCAAAGCAAAAATTGTATTCACGGTATTATTTTTGCTTTCATTTGCAGGACTTATACATATTTTTGTAAAAGGTGCAATTAATCCCGATGTAACGGTCTTTTTGCTTCCTGATAAAATTTTCGCCTTTTCAAGCGGAAAAATATTCAGCTCGGGTGCTATTGGCGGATTTTTCTGTGAATGCATCTATTTCCTTTTCAAATCCGTTGGTTCAACCATCATTTTGATAACCTTTTCTGCATTGTTCCTTATTTTCTCACTTGGAATTTCACTTCGCGCTATTGGAAATAAGTTGAGAGATAAATGGGATATCTTTGCTTATCAGCAAAAGAAGAAGAACGAAGCTCGTAGAGAAGAGAAAGCTGAAGAAAGAAGAATAGCTAAAGAAGAAAGAGCAGAACAAAAGAGAATAGAAAAGGAAGCACGCGCGGAGGAAAAAGCAAGACGTGAAGCGGAAGAAGAAATGGCACGTCAAGCGGAAAAGCAGCTTGAGGAAGAAAGAATAGCTCAAGCCGAGCGTCGCGCTATTGAAAGAGAAGAAAAAGAGAAGAAGGATAAAGAAAAATACGGTGAAATGCGCTTTGTAGAGCCCGAAAAGGTAATTTACGAAGAGCCCGTCCAAAATAAAGTTGATTTCGAAAACGATGAGCCTGACGAGGACGATGATGGTAGAATCAACGTAGCGGCTATATTCAAAAATCCTCCAAAGCAATTTGAACCAACTGAGGAGGTTGAGGATAATGTTGTTGAGGAAGAGATTGAAGAAGCACCCGTTGAGGTAATAAAACCCGAAAAGCCGCAAAAGGCAAAGAAGGAAGAAATGCCGGTTGAAATCAAGGAAATAACCGATATTGAAACCGTTCCCGATGATGGTGAAGATTCTACCGTTCCTGAAAATATTGTTCGCGAATATGTAAGACCTGACGTTGATCTTCTTAAAAACTATAAGAATGATGAAAACGAAAAGGCGGCTCACGAGGAAATCAGAGCAAATGCTGCAGCTCTTATGGATACATTAAAGAGCTTTGGCGTCCGTATTCAAGAAATCACATATTCAAGAGGACCAACAATTACTCGTTATGAGCTTAAGCCTGATGTTGGTGTTCGTATTCGTTCGATTGCAAACCTCGTTGACGATATTGCATTGAGTCTTGCAACAACGGGTGTAAGAATTGAAGCCCCAATCCCCAATAAAGCGGCGGTTGGTATTGAAGTTCCTAATAAAATTGCAGCAACCGTTGGCTTGCGCTCTCTTATTGATAACCCCGAATTTGAAGAAAAGAAGAGTATCTTGACTGCAGCTCTTGGTAAGGACGTTGGCGGTAATTCCGTTTACTTTGATATTGGAAAAATGCCACATATGCTTATCGCAGGTACAACGGGTTCTGGTAAGTCCGTTTGTATTAACTGTATCATTATGAGTATTCTCTATAAGGCAAGTCCAAGAGATGTTAAACTCATTCTTATTGACCCTAAAAAAGTTGAATTTCAACCCTTCCGTTCCATTCCTCACCTCTATGCTCCCATTGTAACCGATCCTAAAAAGGCGGCAGGTGCTTTGGCTTCTGCGGTTGCGGAGATGGAGAGAAGATTTGAGCTTATCGAAAGCGTTGGTGCAAAGAATATTTCAGGTTATAATGAACTCACCGCAAACGATCCTTCAAAGGAATACCTTCCTTATATTGTAATTATCATTGACGAGCTTGCGGACCTTATGATGACCGCGGCGGATGATGTTGAAACTGCAATTTGCCGTATCGCGCAGAAGGCAAGAGCTGCGGGTATCCACCTTATCGTTGGTACACAGCGTCCTTCCGTTGACGTTGTAACAGGTCTTATCAAGGCAAATATTCCTTCCCGTATTGCGTTTACCGTAGCTTCACAGGTTGACTCAAAAACAATTCTTGACTCTGCAGGCGCGGATAAACTCATAGGTCGAGGAGATATGCTCTTTGCTCCTATTGGTTCAACAAAACCGATGCGTGTTCAGGGCGCGTTTGTTGATGACCGTGAGGTTGAAAGAATAGTTGACTTTATCAACGAGCACAATGACGGCGTTTCCTTTAACGATGCGTTTATTAGACGAATTGAAGAGGAAGCAGCTAAATGCGGAAATCCCAAGGGTAAGGGAGGAGCAGGCGGATTTGCAGGAGTTGATGATGATGGTGAACCCGGTGAAGAGGGAGTTGATCCTAAATTCAAGCAGGCGCTCGAGGTTGCTATCGAGATGGGTAAAATCTCAACATCACTTCTTCAACGTAGACTTGAAATTGGCTACGGTAGAGCCGCAAAGATCATTGACCGTATGGAAGCGCTCGGTTACGTTAGCGCACCCGATGGTAATAAACCCCGTGTCGTTCTTGTTTCCAAAGCAAGTATGATGGAAAAAAGATTGAACGACGAGGAATAATTTAATAAAATTAAGAGGACTTCATTTGAGGTCCTCTTTTTGTGGGTATATATTCAAATTTTGATTTGTAGGGATAGTTACAAAGATAAAAA
>JAZQUS010000058.1:0-7701 GCA_045631445.1 Eubacteriales bacterium | reverse complement strand
AGCACAGCAGTGCTTTGACGATAAAAGATGGTGTAATAGCCATCCATACGAGTTGGTTTTGATTGCCATGAGGGTCCACCTGTTCCCATCCCGAACACAGAAGTTAAGCTCATGTGCGCCGACGATACTTGGCGGGTGACTGCCCGGGAAAATAGGTAATGCCAACACAAACATTCCCCCTTAGCTCAGTCGGTAGAGCGACGGACTGTTAATCCGCAGGTCGTTGGTTCAAGTCCAACAGGGGGAGCCATCTGAAAAGACCTTGTAATCCGAACCATTACGGTTTAGATGCAAGGTCTTTTTTGTACCTAAAATCCTTATATATCAAGGATTTTGCGGCATTTTAATATTAGATTTGTCTAATGCCGAATTTTAAAAATTCTTCAAATTTGTGTTGTAAATTAAAACGCCTTCGATTATATGAATCAAGCTGTTCAAGATTTTTGGACAGCTTTTCTTTTATAGTAAGCAGCTTCGTGTTTGTTCGGTATTCGATATCCATTCATTGAGTGCGGGCGAGTATCATTATAGAATTCCATAAATGTTGTTATGGAACGCAGCATATCTTTTTCAAATCGATAATCCTTACGATATATTTATTCTTGTTTTAGCGTTTTGAAGAAAGATTCGCAAACAGAATTGTCATAGGGATTATGTGCGCGTGAAAATGATTGCTTTATGCCGTGCTCTTTAAGATAGGTTGTGAAAGTATATGAGGTGAAATTTGCCCCGTTGTCTGAATGGAAAATGAGTCCCGGCGCAGGAGCTCTATCTATAATTGCCAATTTTAACGTTCCTTTTGTCAGATGCGTGCTATTTCGTTCGGATAGTCTCCAAGCGACCACTTTTCTCGCATATAGGTCGATAATAGCACAGAGATAATATGTTTTATTGTTAAAATAAAAATATGTAATGTCTCTCACCCAGACTTCATTAGGAGCTTTTACCGTGAAATCTTGTTTTATAAGATTATCTTTGCGCTCCTTATTTCTATAATACAAGGCTTTAGCTCCACCACGGATGCTGAATAGACCATTCTCGTGCATAATTCGTGCAACTGTTCCTTCTGCTACCGGAATGCCTCGTTCGCGCATAACGACGGTGATTCGACCGGCGCCGTAAGTCTGATTACTTTCGTGATATATTTGTTCGATAATAGGGAATAATTCGCGTCGGCGTTGAGCGTTTTTTGTTTCTCCGCGTTTGTTTCTTAAGGTGTGATTGTAGTATGTTCCTTTGGCAACATCAAGCGCTTCGCACAGAGTGTTGACGTTGTATTCCTCGTTCACCATCTGCTCGATTGCTGCGAGCCTTTCTTGTAATGGTGCGGTGGCGGCGCAAGGGGCGGATTTTAAAATTGCTATGATCTTCTCTTGTCGCTCACACTTTTGCTTTAGAAAATGATAGTCTCTTGAATTCAAAGGTGACGTTTCTTTTGGAATTTCGTTTTTGATCCAATAATATACCGTGCTTCGAGGTACACCTGTTTGGAGAACGATGTCTGAGACTTTTGATCCAGCATTATAAAGTTTTAATACAGTTGCTTTTAGTTTTTCTTGTTCTTTCATATTGCTTCTCCTTAAATAAAGTGATGGAGCAATAGTATAGCATAGAATTTTAATAAATGTTTTATAAGATGTCATATTTACAAAATAATTGTAGATTTATGTTGGAAAATGTGGTATAATTATAAAAATAAAATTTTAGAACTGGAGGCATTATGGATAATAAAAAGCAACAGGAATGTTATGAATTATTCCAAAAGATAAATTTTGGCGATATTGATGGTATGTATGACCCTAACTTGGAATCTTATTTTATAGATCGAAATTATTTCTCGGATGTATTTACAAATAATAAGTTTTTTATTATAGGGCGAAAGGGTACAGGAAAATCCGCACTTTATAATTGGACGAATTCTGTGGCATCTAAATCTGGTGATATATGCATAAATATTTTATTTAATGAGTTTCCTTTTAAGCGCCTTTTGGAATTGAGAGATAACTCGTTTGCACAGCCTTATCAATACCAAACCATTTGCAAAAATATGATTCTTGGACAATTTGCTGCTTCAATAGTCGCAGATGAAAAACATTTTGATAATGATCAGTATAATGAGTTGAAATATTATGTAGACAATATTTTAGGTCAAGGCATCGACGATTGCTTTAGACGAACAATTAATAAAGTTCAAGAAAAATCTGGATCTTTAATTTTTCCTCATGTTACAGGAACATCAGCAAGCAGAAGAGAGGAAGAATTGTATTTTAATGATGGTAATTTAACACAGATTAACTCAATATTAGAAAAATTAATCATTGAGTACCTCAAGATTTATAATTACAATAGTAAGTTTATCATTCAAATTGATGGCGTAGACGAAAACTATAATCAAGTCACCGCAGTTGGAAAACAAATCAATGATTATTTACAATTGGTAATCAGTCTATTAAAGAGCGTATATGGAATAAATCAAAAATTTCACCAAAATAAAATTATTAACGCTAAATGTATTGTGTATTTACGATCTGACATTTTTAATAGTATACATGCATTAGATCCTGAAAGTGCTCGTTGGGAACAAAATATGATTGTTTTGTCTTGGGTAGTAGAAGGACATCGTTGGCAAAATAATGATTTGCGCAGGATGATAAATGCAAGAATCTCCGCATCCATAGAGGAAATGAAAGAAAAAGACGGATTTTCTTATGTTGTTGATTATAAAGCGGTAGATAAAAGAAGGAACGGAAGGCTTGAATCACATTTATTTGAATATATGGTTAACCGAACTTTTCATAGACCTCGAGATGTTTTGCAGTTTATGATTAAAATAAAAGAATCAAGCATTAAAGAAGGCAAACTAAATTACAAGGCTTTTGATATAGCTGAGAAAGAATATTCATTATGGTTTTTAAGTGAAATTAGAAATGAAATTTCACCTCAAATTTCTGATACGAATTCATTGTTCTCATTTCTTAGAATAGTCGGTTCAAAGCGTATCAGTAAGTCGGATTTTAAGAAAAAGTATGAAAAGTTTGAAGACAAAATCGGTATGAATGCTGATGATCTAATAAATTATTTATATAATCTTGGAATAATCAGTAATGTGAACGACAAGGGAGAATGGTTTTCCATAATTAGAAACGAAAAGTCAACTTTTAATCCCGACATAAAGTTGATCCTTCATCCGGGATTTTGGAAAGGTTTATACACTTCTACATTCTAATTTTAAATATCTTGTGGGTTCAATAAACATAATGACAATTTTGATAATATTTTATAAAAAGTAAAAGTTGCATTTTTAAAAAGACCTTGTAGTCCGAACCATTACGGTTTAGACGCAAGGCCTTTTTTCTGCCAAAACGCTTTATGTTTCAATACTTTTTCGCTGTTTTTGCTCTTGGATTTGTCTAATACCGAATTTTATAGTATCATATTTGTACAGCTGAAGAATAGTAACATACAAAAAACGAAGAATGACATCAAAGTAACACAAAAGTAACAACGCGTTTCTGTGATTTGTGGTATAATAAAGGTGCGCGGAGGTGATATGATATGGAATTTAAGGAAAATTTGAAACAATTGAGACTGCAAAAAGGACTCACACAAGCACAATTAGCAGAAAAACTCTTTGTGAGTCGTAGTACTGTTGCAAAATGGGAAAACGGTCTGGGATTGCCCAACCCCGAATCCATGGCTGCATTAGAGAAGCTTTTTGATATTGTTTCCGAGGAACTTGCCACTAAAGAACCTGAAGGAGTAATCGTAAAAAAGAATCGAAAACTACGGTGGATAGGGCAGATAGTCACATGGTCAACAATTCTCGTTTTGCTTATTGTTATGAGCTATCTTCCGTTTGCAATACATAAAGGAGAGTATGGATTTACTCCGGATATGGCTGCCGGAAGTTACGCTGATGAGGAATATATTGACACCGGCGATTATCGAATCTACTATTTCACTTTTGGAGGCGACTGGGAGAATGGGAAACACTGGTCTGATCTGCAGGGGTTCAAACCTGTAAAAAAGCATTTTTGGGGCTGTACTGTTTCGGAAGATGACTACGCCTACAAGGTGTTTACCAAAGACAATTACGTTGTTGGAAGTCTCTATACGATCAAAGGCAAGAATGGGTATTACAATCTAATTAATAAGGCCGGTCATTATAAAGTCGATGAGCAGGGCGCGGGGGCGGTTTGGGCCATCCCTGGCGAACTGATTACAGCTACATCTATTACGATTTCAGGTGTAGAATATGAGCTTCAAGAAGGATTCTTTTTCATCACGAACGAGCCTGTAAGATATTTCAAAATTGGCGAAGAATGGTATGACGTAGAATAGTTGCTTTTTTCTATCCAATCCGAAGGATTGGTATGGAATCACCCGCAGGGTGTATGGAATCCGTCGCAAAGCGACGGCATGGCATCACGCGTCAGCGTGTATTTCTCCTTCGGATTGATTACATACATCACTCCGTGTTGATTCCAGACCGCAGACAAGCTGCGGATTTCATACACGGCTTCGCCGTGATTTTACGAGTTGCATTTTTGTACTATGAGCTCATGAAAAACCTCGTTCTTTGGAACGAGGTTTTTTCAATGATGTTTGCCTTCGGCAAATGATGTTGGCTGCGCCAATGATGACGGCTTCGCCTAATGATGTCGCTTCGCTAATGTTATTGGCAAACATCGCATCATTGTGAATGAAATGAACAACATCATTATACAATGCATAACATCATATCGGCGTATGCCGATGCTTCATTAAGAATTTTCAAGACACAATTCTGTATCAGGAAAAGCACTTGCCGAAGCAAGTGCTTTTTTAACAGTCTGAGAACACATCCGGGTGGTGTTCTTTTTGTTTTCCGATGGAACTGAGTGGCGATCTGCTTATCCGTCGCGAAACTGACTGAGCGGGCGAAGGAGGTAGCCGCGAGCATAGGTCCTTATTTTCTCAGTGGATTCGTATGCGGTTAAGATATTAGCAATAACACTTATTTTTGGCGTGGATACTTTGATAATTTAGGGGATGTTTCGTTTTTGGTTTTGTAATAATCCCAAATAGCAAACTTTTGCCTTCTTTTATTTGCGGCACTCATACTTCTTGATGGCTTGTTATTTCTAAGAAATGGTGATTTGGTCATACTTTTAACCGTCCTAATATAAATTTTTCTGCGCTGTCAAAATCTCCGCTATCGATAAGATTGTGGACTTCTTTAGAGAGGCTTACGGGCGGATTGTTGTTGGGTTCGCCTTTTATATTGATTCTTCTGATTTTGTAAAGAGGGGACGAATATAATATACTATAGTCATTCTCTTTGAAATATAACAAATACCAGTGTTCGCTCTTTACGGAGTACTCCAGTGCAACGGCTAATGCAGAGATGACTTCTTTGCCGCAATGGAATTGGAAAACCAACTCGTTTGTTATCGCCTCAGATAAATCGTGGTATTCTTCGTTAAAGCAAATCCGCTCTCTCTGATATTCAGCTTGTGTGAGATACTCATATATGAGATTTCGCAAGTATGCGCTTCTTTTTATACCAATTCTATCTAAATAAATGAAAAGATCTGTATACAGAGCTTCGTTACCAACATCAAATCTGATATTAATTACATCGTCACATTCGTACTCGTCTTTATCAAAATACGCATAATCAAATGTCTCGGATAGAAAATCGAGTATTTTTTCCTGCATACCTTCGGTTATGCTTGCCTTAATATTTTTTTCGAGATAGTCGCGCATATATCCTTTCTTATATGCGCGGTATGAAAGCATATTAGGCAGCATCTTATTAAGAAATTCGTTTTCGTTGCCTTGTCCGTTTGGTTTAAAAAAGTTCCTTTTGGAGACCTCGGCGTTGATTAGTCTTGTGACGAAGCTTGGTACGCGAATCGTCATTGTTTTTGGGGAATATATCTCTTTCATAAAATTAGTATAACAAAAGTGTAATGCAAAATCAACCGATATTTATGCTTATTGCAACGAACCTCTGCGATTTATTGCGAATATTTGTAATACAATTCATCCCTGTTAGTGTATGCTATTGTTTTATATCATTTGTGATAGAATAAAGATGCAATCGCGAGATTGACGAAAAAATATGGAAGTGATATAATGAAGAAAAATATTTTTATTTCTAAAAAGGCACTGAAACACGCGTCAAAAGGGGATTTTATCTATCCTAAAAAACACTTGCCTAAAAAGGTATTAACGATGAAAAGCGGAGGCCACGGGCAAGAAAATATACGGTTTTTGAATAGGAAAAGAATGCCTAACGATGTAGATACTGAGTTTAGTAACGGCGTGCGGCTTGGTCATATTGGTAGACATTGTGATAAGCGCAATGCCCGCAAAAATGCTCATGCTTGGTTTCCAAAGGGATGGGACAGGAATGAAATAAGAAAAGCCGGTGAACACGTGGCATCCCTAAAGCGAAACCAAGTGTTAATAGACGGGCAAACGCATACAGGGCGCTATCGCGGTGTAACTGTTGGAATCATAGCGAGGAAAGGTATAGTAAAAACGATTTTTCCGTTTTTTGATGTAAATAAACATGCAAGAAGCAAAGCGCATATCGTTTATAAAAAGTAGAAAGGAAGGTTGTTGATGAAAAACAGTATAACGGTTGAAAGACTCAAGGAGTTAGTTCAGGAATATATAACTTTGAGAAATGACGAAATGGAAAATTCAACCGAATGGGCATATGTTATGCTGGAGCCCGATTTGATCGCGAACGAAGAAGTCACCCTGCGTTACTTGATGCAAATTAACAAAGATGAGTTTGATGTTCTTGGCGAGGATCACTGGTTTGAACATATTGTTGGGAATTTTAAATCACAAGAAATGTTAAATATTATTCAAATGAAATACAAGAGTTTTTTTGGAGAATCAACAGACACGGAATTTTATCGCGAATACATTGATGGTTTGAGAAACTGCATAAAGGACAAATAATATCCATCAAAATTATATTGCAAGGTGAAAAATCAGAGGTTCAAAATTGTTGGGGTAACTCCAAAAGAACATCACTTGACCTGGTGGCGTTCTTTTTGTTTTCTTTTGAGGCTTAGATATGTTCTGTCATTAAAGAAAAATCAGCTTCGCCCAAATGGGAAAATATATTGGGGAACACACAAAAATGTATCGGTCGGTGTGTATACCAAGAATGGTTTTATTCCCACAATTTTTCCTAACTACATCCAAAAAGGAGAACGAAAATCTGCCAAGAACGAAAAATGAGTCTGTTACCGTTGCGTCCTTAAACCGGGAAATAGCAGTCTGGGTTAAGCAAGAGTGAGAAAGTCCCGGGGCGTGGAGTATGTTTGTCCTGGATACATTGAAGAAAATGCAAAAGGATTATGATATAACAATGCAATATTTGTCGCAAATATCGAAGGAACAATTTGATTTTGTTTGCGATGCGATTGATGAAGTTGTTTTTTGCTTTCAAAAAGCAGAAATGGTTGATTTGATTGAATCGCTATATTATAAATTCTATGGAGCATCAACCGATACCGATTCTTATCGCGAAGCAATTGCGGGACTTCGTGACTGCATAAAGGGTCAGAAGTAAAGGATGCCGGCACACTTTTACTATAAGGCAAGGACACCGCCCGGCGGTGTCCTTTTTGCGCTGCGCGGCTTGGACTATATAAGTGCGATGGTTGCAAAGCGCTTGTTTTTTGTGCTATAATG
>JAZQUS010000057.1:0-1775 GCA_045631445.1 Eubacteriales bacterium | reverse complement strand
GAAAAACATTTGCGCCAAGCGCGTCAGAAGTGAAGGCGCACGATTTGCGCGGTCTAAATTATTACCCACTTTTAAAAGTTTTTTGCGAGCTTTTTTTCAAAAAAGCGAAAATTTTTATCTTTGTAACTTCCCCTATAAATCAAAATTTGAATAATAGCTAAGAACCAAAAACTCCACCTGCTAAGCAAGTGGAGTTGTATTTTTTTATTAATTTTATGCTTCGGCAGAAGAGGATTCTTCCTTTTTCTCTGTCTTCTTCGCCTTTTTCTGCTCCTCAATTATTTTGAACATTTCCTCGGCGGCAAGCTTTGTTTTACCAACCACTTCTTTATGCTCCTTTGGGAACACATAATAGAAAATATTGTTATTTCCAAAGCCGATAACGTCATCAATCTGATACCAATAGGGGATTGCCTCGCAGGTATAGGAAGATTTCGCGCTTTGATGATAATCAAGCTTTCCGCCACAGCCTGTAAGGTGGAAGCCCTCGTTGTTGTGTACTATTCTTCCCTCACCTATTCTATACATCGACTTGGTGTTAACAATAGTCATAATTTCGCAGGGCAAATCGTATCCGTAAGTGCCTTCAAGAATTTCCTGACGAACGCATTCGCGCTCCCATCTGTACCAGTTTGGAACGTGGTCAAAATATGTTTCACCCTCGGTTGCCTTCAAGAAGCCAAGCTCGGTAAGCTCCCACTTCTTGCCACATTCGTGACAGGCAAGGTGAATTCCCTTGCCTTCCATTTTGCCCTCTGTCTTACAATGGGGACATTTATAAAGGATTGTATGAAGTCCGTCCGCACGGAAATCCTCGTCAATTACTATCTTATTTTCCTGCTGCCAACGGAAATCGTCAAATGAAAATTCGCGATCAATCACCGCTTGAATTTCATCGACGCTCATAGCCTTGATCTGCTCGGGAGAAAGAACGTAACGAAGCTCCGCATATATTGGAACGTCGCGATCCTTAACAAAACCGTAAGCAGGATTGTGAAGATAAACACCATTTGTTATCAATGTACAAAGAGGTGCGCCGAGCATTTTTACGAATTTTGCAAGTGACGAAGGGAGTGTCACACATGTTCCGTCGAGCGTATATACTGCTTCCGGGAACATAAGTACGGAGCTTTTGTTTTCCTTCATACAGTACTTGATATCTCTGATAAGCTGAAGATCCGCAGTATATTTTCTCGTTGCAAAGCAACCAATCTGCTTCATAAGCCATTCAAGACCCATAAAGGTTTCGTAAGCCGCAACGGTGTTGAACTTTCTAGGATAAAGCATGGAATATGCAATTTCAAAATCAGTAAATCCGGAGTGATTCATCAAAATGAGCGCCTGCTCGTCCTTGCCGAGCTTTTCCATACCGATTTTTTTGCATGTAAAGTGATTTTTTATAAGAGCGGGTTGGGAAATCACCTTTGTAAGCGTCTGCCAAAAAATATTCGTCTTTTTGGGTTTGTAATGCTTGTGCGGTTCAATCGCCATCACCTCGTCGTAATCGCGGACAATGTTTTTAATCTTCATAATAAGTCCAACCTTTGTTAGAATTTGGTTTTTGTGAACATAGTATATCACCTTTTTTTAACTTTTGCAATACTTTTTTCATATATTGAAAAATAAAGCGGATTTGAACGATTATTTGGTATTTCAAATTTTGATTTGTCGCTCCGTTAGCCTTCTCCAGCGGAGAAGGGGGACCATTTATGGTGGAAGGGGTGCTTGCAGCGGGGGGACCGCGCTTTGCGTGGTGGATGAGGAGAGCAAAGTTT
>JAZQUS010000056.1:0-3671 GCA_045631445.1 Eubacteriales bacterium | reverse complement strand
TCCCCTACGGATTTGTGCGTAGCCATATTGCTATCTAAATGGCTATGTGCCAACTTGTAGGGGAGGATATCATCCTCCCGTTGATATAACAAACATATAGGAGCAGGCGCACGGAGTGCTCCCCTACGGATTTGTGCGTAGCCATATTGCTACCTAAATGGCTATGTGCAAAGTAGCAAAGCGTGGTTTTTGTTGCACTTGTGCAACAAAAACGTTTGCGCCAAGCGAGTCAGAAGTGAGGGCGCGCGATTTGCGCGGTCTAAATTATTACCCACGATTAAAAAGTTTTGCGTGCGGGGTTCCCCGAAGCGACATTTATGAGCTTTGGGGGTTCGCGCGATGCTTTTTCAAAAGCGACCTTTTTTATCTTTGTAACTATCCCTATAAATCAAAATTTGAATAATAAAATAAACACTTTACAAACAAACAAATATATGATATAATTAGTTTGGATAGTTATTTAAACTTACATTTTATTGTTGAAAGGAAATACCACTATGGAAATCAAAGACATTTTATCAAGGGTTGACCACACGTTGCTTGCTCAGGGGGCGACTTGGTCTGAAATTAAAGCTATTTGCGATGACGGTATGAAATACGAGACCGCATCTGTTTGCATTCCTGCTTCTTACGTTAAGCAGGCAAAGGAATATGTTGGTGAAAAGCTTGCAATCTGCACAGTTATCGGCTTTCCCAACGGTTACAGCACAACTGCAACAAAGGTTTTTGAAACATCTGATGCTATTGCCAACGGTGCTGACGAAATTGACATGGTTATCAACATCGGTTGGCTCAAGGACGGAAAATATGACGACCTTCTCAACGAAATCAACGCAATTAAAGATGCTTGCGATGGCAAAATTTTGAAGGTTATTATCGAAACCTGCCTTCTCACAGACGACGAAAAGGTTAAGATGACCGAAATCGTTTCTGAAAGCCGCGCTGACTATATCAAGACAAGCACAGGATTTTCAACAGCAGGTGCGACTCGTCACGACGTTGAAATTTTTGCAAAGCACGTTACAAACGGCACACTCATTAAAGCGGCAGGCGGTATCTCTTCCATCGCGGATGCAGAGGATTTCATTAACCTTGGTGCGTCAAGACTTGGTACTTCAAGAATTGTAAAAATCGTTAAGACAGGAGAACAAAACAATGGCGACAGCTCATATTAAAGCAGAAGTAGGCGATTTCGGTAAAACCGTGCTCATGCCCGGCGACCCTCTTCGCGCAAAATTTATAGCAGAAACATTCCTTGAAAATCCCGTGCTCGTTAACAACGTTCGCGGTGTTCAGGGTTACACAGGCACATACAAGGGAGTGAAAATCTCCGTTATGGCAAGCGGTATGGGTATGCCTTCGATCGGAATTTACTCATTCGAGCTTTACAACTTCTTCGGTGTTGAAAACATCATGCGTATCGGCTCTGCAGGTGCTTTGACAAACGATATTCAGCTCCGTGACATCGTTATGGGTATGGGAGCTTGCACAAACTCCAATTTTGCTTGTAACTTCAATCTTCCCGGCACTTATGCTCCCATTTGTGATTTTACAATGCTTCGCAAGTGCGTTGAAACCGCAGAAGAATTGAATCTCAACTTTAAGGTTGGCAATATTTTGTCATCCGACACATTCTATCGTGATGCTCCTCTTCGCGAAAACGGTGCTCTCCCCGACTGTGAATGGGGTGAAAAGATGGGCGTTATGGCTGTTGAAATGGAAGCGGCGGCTCTTTATATGAACGCGGCTCGTTACGGCAAGCGCGCACTCGCTATCTGCACAATTTCCGATAACCTTATCGAGCACACAGGTTGCACAGCGGAGGAAAGACAGAATTCCTTTACCGATATGATGACTCTCGCACTTGAAACTGCGGTTAAGCTCGAGAATATTTGAGTTAGTTAAAACAAAACCGCTCAAGACGGAACCCCCCAAAGCTCATAAATGTCGCTTCGGGGAACCCCTAAGCCGCTTGGGCTTCCTCTTTTGAAAAAGCGGAACAAAACAATCGCTTGGGTTTGTTCTAACTTTGCGTAAATTTTCGATAATTTGAAAACAAATTATCGGTTCGACCAACAAAATCCCCTTATGTGAGCAAGCTCCCAACGGTGATTTTATAGTTCGAACTACGAAAATCAAATCAAAGATTTGTTTTTCTAAAATTTACTTTGTTTGAGTGTAGCCATTTTGATAGCGGTACGGCTATTGTTTTGCATAAAAATTAGTACAATCACCGTAGGGGAGCACTCCGTGCGCCCGCGTTGATAAATTTGTAATTTTTATCACACAAAATCAATTTATATCGCGATACGGCTATAATTATGGTAGCAAATCACAGATTTTCGAATATATGAGAAAATCGTTATGTTCCGCGTGCGGAACGATTTGCGCGGATTTAATTAATACCCAACGTTTAAAAAGTTTTTGGTTCTTTTTTCAAAAAAGAACATAATCCTATTTTTGTAACTTTAAGGAAAAATAAATGAAAAAAAGAGTATTTTTAATTGTTCTCGATTCGTGTGGGGCGGGGCAGATGCCCGACTGCGCTCTTTTTGGCGACAAGGATTGTCACACGATTAAGAGAATTTCAACTTCAGACAAATTTTCTTGTGAAAATCTTCGCAAGATGGGACTTGGAAACATTGATGGCCTTGATTTTCTTGGCACCGTTGACAACCCCACCGCCCGCGTTGCTCGAATTGCAGAGCGTTCTATGGGCAAAGACACGACCATTGGTCACTGGGAAATTGCAGGTATTGTGAGTGAGGTTGCACTTCCCACCTATCCTGACGGATTCCCAAAATCCGTTCTTGATGAATTTACCGCAAGAACGGGCAGAAAGGTGATTTGCAACAAGCCATATTCGGGCACTGATGTTATTCGCGACTACGGAAATGAGCACCTTTATTCAGGGGATCTCATTGTTTATACTAGTGCGGACTCCGTTTTCCAAATTGCCGCTCACGAGGACATTGTTCCCATTGAGCAGCTTTACGAATACTGCCGCATTGCGCGCGAAATCCTTCAGGGACAGCACGGCGTTGGCAGAGTTATTGCACGTCCATTCACGGGTGAGCATCCTTTCAAGAGAACGGCTAATCGTCACGATTTTTCTCTTGAACCATACGGAAAAACCGTGCTCGACGCAATTATTGAACAGGGCAAAACTGTTTACGCGATTGGAAAGATTTATGACATTTTCGCGGGTCGCGGTGTAACTTACAAAACCTTCACACACTCAAACAAGGAGGGCATGGATCTCTCACTTGATGCGCTTGATCACGATTTTGAGGGTCTTTGCTTCATCAACCTCGTTGATTTTGATATGCTTTACGGTCACCGTCAGGACATCGACGGCTACGCAAATGCATTCGCGGAATTCGATAGATGGCTCCCCTCCTTTATTGAGGGTATGCGTGACGACGATATTCTTATCATCACTGCCGATCACGGATGCGACCCGGGTGACTCACACACCGACCACACGCGCGAATACATTCCTTGCGTTATGTACGGAAAGAACATTGAGCCTGCAAATCTTGGCACTCGCACAACCTATGCCGACATCGCCGCAACCGTTGCGGATTACCTCGACGTTGATTTTGAGTGTGCGGGTAGGAGCATGATTTAAATCAGCCTTAAGTCGGAGGCCAAGCGGTCTTAGGAAGACA
>JAZQUS010000055.1:0-7311 GCA_045631445.1 Eubacteriales bacterium | reverse complement strand
AGTGTTTGATTTTAATCAAACACTACGATTTGCGCGGATTAAATTAACACCCACGATTAAAAAGTTTTGGGGTTATAGGGGGATTTTTCAAAATCCCCCTAAATCTTTTCTCAACTATCTTCTCCCCGATAAATCCCAATTTATCTCTCAAACAATCCCAATATAGATCATCAAAACCGATATATCCGCAGGGGAGACGCCACTGATACGGGACGCTTGTCCTATGGTAAGTGGACGCACCTTGGAGAGCTTTTGAATGGCTTCAAGGCGGAGGCCTTTAACCGCGCTATAGTCGATATCTTCGGGAATTTTCTTTTCGTCAAGGCGCGCTTTTCGGTTAACCTCTGCGATTTGACGTTTGATGTAACCCTCGTATTTGATTGAAATTTCCGCGGTCATTCTTGCACCGCGTGAAAGGGAAGGACGGTTTACGTCAATTTCCGCAAGTGAGTCATAATCAAGTGCAGGACGGCGCAAAAGCTCGGCAAGAGAAATGCCTGTTGCAACTGTTGTGAGTCCTTTTGATTCAAGGAAGGGATTTGCCACGAGAGGAGAGATGTAAGTGCTTTCAAGTCGGGCAATTTCGGCATCGGTCTGCGCCTTTTTATCTAAAAACTTGTTGTATCTTTCTTCACTTATAAGTCCTGCCTTGTAGCCGATTTCTGTGAGTCGACGGTCGGCATTGTCTTGACGGAGAAGTAAACGGTATTCGCTTCGCGAGGTCATCATTCGATATGGCTCGTTTGTGCCCTTTGTAACAAGGTCGTCGATGAGCGTACCGATGTATCCGTCACTTCGTTTAAGAACGATTTGCTCCTTGCCGAGAACGGAGAGGGAAGCGTTCATACCTGCGATAAGTCCCTGAGCGGCGGCTTCCTCGTAGCCCGATGTTCCATTGAACTGACCTGCGCCGTAAAGACCTGCAATTTCCTTGTATTCAAGCGTTGCGAAAAGCTGAGTGGGGTCGGAGCAATCGTATTCGATTGCGTATGCATAGCGCATAATTTCAGCGTTTTCAAAGCCCTCAAGGGAGTGAAGCATTAAATGTTGAACGTCCGCAGGGAGAGAGGTTGAAAAACCCTGAATGTACATTTCCTCGGTATTTTCACCCATCGGCTCAACGAAAAGCTGATGTCTGTCCTTGTCGGCAAAGCGCACGATTTTGTCCTCGATTGAAGGACAGTATCTTGGACCCGTGCCGTGAATTTGACCTGAATACATTGCGGAACGGTGAATATTTTCTTTAATCAAATTGTGAGTTTTCTCACTTGTATATACGATATGGCAGGGAATTTGCTCTAAATTGTCAAAATAATGCTCGTCGGTAAGTGAGGAATATGGGGTTATAATTTCCTCACCGTCCTGAAGCTCGAGATTTGTGAAATCAATACTGCTTCTCTTAACGCGCGCGGGAGTTCCTGTTTTGAAGCGCATAAGACGAATACCCTCGCGTTCAAGCGCTTGTGAAAGACCGCCACTTGCAGCCAAAAGTCCGTCGGGGCCCGATGAATAATTGCGATCTCCGACAAAAATTCTGCTATCGAGATATGTTCCCGAGCAAATGATTGCTCTTTCGCACTCCCAACGCTCACCAAGTGCGGTGAAAACGGCAGAAATGTGCTTTTTGCCATCGATAATCTTTGTTTCTATATCGCAAATTTCCGCTTGAACAAGACGGAGATTCTCCGTCCTTTCAATGAGTGATTTCATAAGCTCCTGATATTTTTTTCTGTCTGCCTGAATTCTCTTTGAGTGAACTGCTGCACCCTTTCCAAGATTGAGTGTGCGACTCTGCAAAGTAACCTTGTCCGCCATTTCACCCATAACGCCACCAAGGGCGTCGATTTCAAAAACGAGATGCCCCTTTGCAGTGCCGCCAATTGAAGGGTTGCAGGGCATATTTCCTATTGAGTCAAGTGACATCGTGAAAAGCACGGTGTCAAGTCCTAAACGCGCCGAAGCTATAGCTGCTTCAATTCCTGCGTGTCCTGCGCCGATTACGGCGATTTGTGTTTTGAGAGATGTCATAATTTCTCCTATAAAAGTTAGTTGGGTAAGACCTTCTTTTTCGTGAAAAAGAAGCAAAAAGCTTTTTTTATCGATTGGTTTGTGTGTTGTAGTGTGAGTGAATTTCAAATTTTGATTTGTCGGGGGAAGTTACAAAGATTAAAAGGTCGCTTTTGAAAGTTTTTGGTTCTTTTTTCAAAAAGAACATATTTTTCTTTGTATCTATTTATTCAAATAAGCCGCGATAACTGCAGCGTCGATGTCTGAAACGGTTGATGCGAGGTAGCCGTCCTCGATTATTGAAGTAACAACAATTTGAGGATTTTCCATTGGTGCAAAGGCGGTAAACCAACAGTTTTGCTTATTGTTACCAATCTGTGCAGTACCTGATTTTCCGCATACGGTGACTCCGATACCGTATTTTTCATACATGTTGAGAGAAGCGGTTGAGGAGTTGTCGATCATGCTCTTCATACCGAGTTTAACTGTATTAAGGTTTTCATTTGAAACGGAAACGGTGCTTAAAACGGTTGGGGTGTATTCATAAACCACCTCACCTGAAAAGGTTTTCACGGAGTGAAGCAAATGCGTGGCATATCGTGTACCTCCGTTTGCTACCGTTGACATATATGAAGTCACCTGTAATGGTGTGTATTTGTGAATTGACTGACCAATATAGGATGATGCTTCTTCATAAAGAGTCCAGCTTCCTGCGTTATCGGGACAAGCAATTTGTCCGATTTTTTCGGTAAGCTCAAAGCCTGTGCTTTGACCTAGTCCGAACGCTTCACAATATTTAGTCATTTCTTCAATGTCGAATTTATCCAACCCTGCTTCGATGAAGAATGCGTTGCAGGAGTAGGTGAGAGCCTCAATTACATTAAGGCTTTGGGTATGATATGTATTATGGTTTTCACAACCGATACTCAAGCCGTGTTTTTTATATCCATGATTGCAGTAAACCGTTGTGTTTTTAGTAATTATACCCGATTCGAGTGCCGCCAAAGCCACGCCCACCTTGTAGGTAGAACCTGGGGCGTATGTTGCACCGCTTGCGCGATTGAGCAAGGGGAGATTTTCATTGGATGCAAGTGAGTTATAGTCCTTTGAGAAGGTTGAAAGGTCATAGGTGGGGAATGAAGCTATTGCCAAAACGTCGCCTGTGTTGGGGTCGATAGCAACACTTGCGCCTGCGTTTTTGTTATATTGCTTCATATAATCTGCAAGCGCATCCTCTGCGGCAATCTGAACGTCAATATCAATGGTGAGGTAGACGTCTTTTCCCGCGATTGGCTCTTTGGTTATTTCTTCTTTGACAATTTCACCGTCACCGTTTCGTGTTATAGTGAGAACCCCGTCCTTGCCTCGAAGATAATTTTCAAATTCGTTTTCGCATCCGTCAAGACCGACAATGTCGTTCATTGAGTAGCCGAGTTCCTTGTAATAATCCCAAGTTTCCGCGGTTATTGAGCCAACTCGACCAAGAATGTGAGAGGCATAACCTGGATAGAGATAAGTTCTTTGCGTGCTTATTCTGTCCGATACACCGACTATGGAGAGCTCTTTTATATATGTAACCAACTCAATGTCAACTCCACTTGCTATGCAATATGGGGTTACGGAGCTAAACTGAGTTCGGAGCATATCGTAACGCACGCGCAAAAGTCTGCCGATGTCTTCATCAGAAAAAATCGCATTTCCGTTTTTATCAACAGAATTTAATTTCCAGCGCTTTACAAAATAGCTTGTGAGCTTTTGTGCGTCCGTGTTTTCCATTTCGAGTTCTTTTAGCATTTTGTGGAGCGCGTTATATGTTGCGCTACCCTTGGTTGTTGCTTCGGTTGAATATGTGAAATTGGGATATTCACCTGCAAAGGGGAATAAATCACTTGTGCGATATGAATTGCTTTTTGTGTCATTTATTGCATCAAGAACGCGTAAAATCGTTGTATTAAAATCGACAAATCCATCAGGCATATAGTTGTAATCGAAAATAATATCGTAAGCATAGGAGGTGGTAACAAGAACCTTTCCGTTTCTGTCACAAATATTACCGCGAAGCGCCTGAATGACCTTTGTTTCGGTCGTGTACTCACTTTTGTCGCGCAAATCCTCGGTCTTTTGTTTATTAAATTGTAAATTTACGAGTCGAGCTGCAAAAATCAAGCAAACGAGCGCGAATGCAGAGAGCAGGACTACGTATCTTTTGGACATATTCTTTTTTTGTTTAATAGTAATCCACTCCCTTCAAAAGTTTATACTAAAAATGTGTTAAGTGCGGTTAAAATAAGACAAATTGTTATGAGAAGTATTGAGCCTGCATTGAAAAATATAATATCTGCGCCCTCACCCTTGGGGAGTTTTACTTTGCCCTTGTTGAATGTGATGTTACGAACGCTTCTTGAAAGAATAAAAATTCCCGCGAAAATAAGTCCGTACATTACAAAAGAGTATATTATCATCAATGTAAGGGGCATAATGTTTGCTTCAACGTACGCTTCGGGAATGCCGCCCGATGCGGAAAGCTCTATCAATTCCTCAAGGTTGATTTTTGAGAAGATAAACGACGGCAAAACACCAAAGAAGAGGTTGATAAACATATGAAGAATGCAGGTGTAAATCAACTTTCCTGTTTTTACATAGATATATGAGAAAATTGCACCAAGGAAAAAGGCGTAGAAAAATTGATATAGGTTAACGTGAAAAAGTCCGAAAATGAGAGCAGGAAGAAAAATTGCTATTTTATCACCGTATGGTGTAAGGCGGTCGGTAAAAAGTTTGCGGAACATAACTTCTTCGACGATTGGTCCTATAATTCCTATGAAAAGAATTGATAAAATCACATTAGTGCTGTCAAGTACCGTATCAACTGAATTTATAGGCGCTTTACCAAGCAGCTTTTCAACATAGAGCATCAAATAAGAAGAAATGGTGTTTCCAACGTACATAAAGAAAACAGAAACTGCCGCGTATTTTAGAAAGGATTTGGTGCTCAATTGGTTTTGTATGGGCGCTTGCTTGGGGATTTTTTTAAGCATTAGAAGCAGAAGGGGAAATCCTATGCCGTATTGAAGAACCGAGCTTAAAATGATAACAAGGTTGTTGTTGCCTAAAATGCTTGGGTCAATATTGTATAAATAATCGCTAATGATAAATGAAAGTACGTGTGTGATTGTAATAAAAGCCAAAAAAGCTAAACAGATTTTGGAGAAGAACTTTTTGTGGGATTTTTTCTCCTCTGATGACATTACTGGTTCCTGAGGTTTTTGATTGAAATTATCAAAATTATCATAATTATCAAACATAGATTAATCCTTTCTTGAACGTGTATTTTTATAAAAAATTCGTGTTAACGCGAAAAATATAGCATAGGGAATGGTACAAAAAAGCATTGACGAGATGAATTCAGGAATAATTATCGTGTAAAGTGTACCAATTAGATTGAAGCTGCTTGAAGAGAGGGTCAGTTCTGCTACGTTAAACAGTGCCTTTGCGCCAAACGCGAGTATTGCTATGATTAAAAAGGACGAGTGCTTTTTTTGAAGTCCATTGTCTCTGATTATTCCTAGTGCATAGGCAGCTAAAAACGAGAAAATAATATAGAACGGAATTGAAAATCCACCAAGTGCAGTATAGAAGAAGCCCGATACTATTCCACAAATGGATGATACCTTGCCATCTTCATAAAGGCATAAGGTTGCTATGCCACCAAGTAATAGGTCAGGGGATGCGTTGAGAATATTTATTTTGGCAAAAAAAGTTACTTGCAAAACACCAATCACGAATAGCGCAATGCTATATAATGCGCATTTATAAAGTATTGTTTTTGCCTTTGCCGATTCAACCCCGCGCATAATAGCACCGCCTTCCCTTAAAATAGTATATATTATTTATAACAATTATACTCCAATTTAATTATACTACAAAACTATTCAAAAATCAATGGTAATATTTAAGTTGTTTGTTAAAATTGTTTGAACTTCAAATTTTGATTTATCGGGGAGTTACAAAGTAAAAAAGGTCGCTTTTGAAAAAGCTCCGCAAAACTTTTAATCGTGTTAGGGTAAACAAATTTCGCGCAATGCACGTGACTCACTTCTGCGCGCTCGTCACAAATGTTTCTTTATTTTCAAGAAAACAAAGAAACTGCGCATTGCTACTTTGCACATAGCCATTTAGGTAGCAATATGGTTACGCACAAATCCGTAGGGGCTCGCTTTGCGAGTCCGTGTTTATCACAAAGATACTTTTATTTTGGGCGGACGACCAAAGGTCGCCCCTACGAGTGAGTACGTAGCCGTTTTGATAGCAAAGTGGCTACGCTTGGCAATAGCAAATCACAGATTTTCGAACTGCCTGCCAACAGTGAGAAAATCGTTATGTGTTGTTTTGCTTCACAAAACAACACGATTTGCGCGGTCTTAATTCAACACCCACGATTAAAAAGTTTTTTGCGAGCTTTTTTTCAAAAAAGCGAAAATTTTTACTCAACTATCTACTCGCTAAATCCACAATTTATAAATTATTTACAAACAAAAAAGGAGCAAAAACGCTCCTTTGATGTGCTTATTTATTTGCAAGCGCTAACGAGCTTTTCAAGACAAGTCTTGCAGAGCTTTTTGCCCTCGAATTCGAGAAGCTCGCCCTCTGCACCGCAAAAAATGCAGGTGTTACAGATCTTTTTTAAAATAATTTTGTCACTTTCCAAGGAAAATTCCAAAAGATCCTTTGTTTCGATTCCGAGATTTTCACGAATTTCCATAGGTATTACTACTCTGCCGAGTGAGTCAATGGGTCTTGTCATTCCTGTGTTTTTCATAAATTTTAATCTCCTTTTGTTAATATAGTGTCGAGTTGTGTCATAATTATACATCAATTGGTAAAAAATGTCAATATGTATTTTGAATTTTACTTTGTTGAATGTGCACGATTTGTGTCAATTATTTTCTATTGACTTTTTTATTTTGTTGAGATATAATATAGACAATGAATGGTTCGAAAAAACAAAGGTGAGGTTGTCATTTTAGCGGTGTGGTCGTTTTAGTCCGTGACAATGATAAATACATAAGCCACTTTTTATATTTTGAAAAAACCGCGTTTTTACCGCGGTCCTTCTTTGCGCGCTTGAATGATATTCAAATTTAGATTTGTCGGGAAGTTAGTTAAAACAAAAAAAGACGCTTTTTAAAAAAAGCTTGGCAAAAACTTTTGTAGCACTTTCACCAAAGATTTCGCGCAAATTGTGTCAATAAATTGACACTGATGATTTTTCTCGGTGTAGAACAGGCACCTCGAAAAATCCAA
>JAZQUS010000054.1:0-85417 GCA_045631445.1 Eubacteriales bacterium | reverse complement strand
CATCATCCTCAAACAAAAAGTTAAAAAATTTCACAAAAATATTATTTCTTCTATTATATTGATCTACAGTATATTCTTTTACATGATATGTAGACCCCCTATAACGATGAAAATGTGATTCAGCTGCTTGAATAGCATCAGCTTTTCTTGTAAATTCTTTTTCAAAAATCAACTCGCGATTTCTAAAAACTTTAGCAACATAAATTTTAGAATTTTTTTTGTAAGCCATATATTTTTACTCCTTTTCCAAAGCATATTTAAGATTGATAGCTTTCCAATTCAAATATCTATCGAACCTCTGATTTTGAATAAATTCATAAACTTCAATACATTTTGTTTCACTTGTGAAAACATGCTGAATAATATTACTCTTGCAATTATAAATTACATAAACAAATGAACCTTTAAAATTATTTTCTCTTTCATAACATTCCTCATTATTTGTAAAGAGAATATTTAACACATCAATATGATTTGAATAATCACTTCGTGTAAGCATAAAATGACGACCACCGATAGTAAAAATATTTAATCTGCCTTTTTTATCTATCACAACAGATTCAATACTGCTTTGTTCTACAACAATATAATTATCAAGATAATCCTTGAAATAGATTAGTCCATCTATATTTTTTATTTCTTTTAACATTTTAATTAATTCCTTTCATTATTGTAATAAAATTGGTTATTATGATAAACACTTGACTTTTATAAAACGCTATGTTATCAGAAAAATTAAACAAATTAGAAAAAAATAAAGTTAATTATTAAGGGGAAATTATTTCCCCTTATTTTAATAATTAAGTGTCAAACGTTTAACAGTTTTCTCCCGGCACAAACTGAACATCGATTTACAGTTAGCCCGGCTAAAACTCCGGTACAAACTGTATAGCGCAGAACAGTTTTTCTGCACCAAGAATTAATTCCAGGTACAAACTGTAAGACGTCTTACAAATTTTCCTTCAGCAACTTTTGGACAACGTTATACAGTTCTTTCTTTGATCTTATAGATTCTTGATAGTAAATATATTTTTTATCATAGAAGAAGCATTTTAAATCATATCTGTGGTCGTGAAATTTATATGCTTCTATAATAACCACATCAGGAACATACACCGTAGAAAATCTATTATAATCATTAAAAGAAAAATGATAATTTATTACACGCCCATCTTTATACGTTATTGTAATATAATCGTACATATTACTTAATTCCTTTCATCTTTAGTATATCAGTTTGGAAATAACTTCTCTGCATTCCCAATTCGTTTTGTGTTGCGAGTGAGCCTGCATAACACACAAAATCATCTATGTGCATAGGTTTTATTTCATAACAATCAAATACTTGGTTCAGGCAATCCGTTCTATACACGTTAGAACGGTCTTTTTTTGTCAATATGCGCCATTTATCCTTTTTAACATCTCCTTCAAGAGTGCCCTTTTGGATTTCAAGATGAAGAATCTGCTTTCCAAACAAACCATTTTGTTTATCAAAATAGTTATCTATTTTAGCAACGATATTCTTCATTAGATACATAGTTAACGTTCCATCGCGACGGTTAACATCATATATAGATTTGAAAGATTCATACTTGCTCTTTACAATTTCGAACAATCCTTGAGTTAGCCAATACGGAGAAAAGAATGGTAAAACAGGTTCCAATTTTCCCTGTTCTGCAATATAAATTACTTCTCCGACTTCCCTGCCGCCTGCTCCCCAGTCCTCAGGGCGCTGCAAATCGCATATAATACGAATAAACACTTTATTGTCTATAATTGCAGCATGTCTGCACATCTTCAAGCACGCATTAAATAAATCATTCTTTTGATTGGTTTCATCGTCCTTAATCTTATACTCTTTAAGTTCAAGCGCGTTCTTACGTTCCTTGTCTATCTCGGTAATTACAAAAACACCATAAGACAATTTTAACGTATGCTGCAACTTTCTGCCTAATCGGAGCATATCAAAATCGATAATATGAGAATGCTTCTGATGTGCTTCAATTAACTGTGGCTCACGTTGGAAGAAATCATTATTTCTATATGGGAAGTTTCCTAAATCCTCAATAATAGAATCAACTCTGATTGAATAATTTGAGAATAACAATGTTGTTTGAACAGTAAATACCATATATGCTTGTGCATACGGAACGAGCGCGTCAAAAAGTGTCGATATTTTCAATTCGTCATTATATGTCATTGTGTAATGCTCGTAATCATAACCCCAACACCAAGGGTCACTAAACTTTTTGCGTTTTTGAATTTCTTTGAATTCTTCTTTGCTATATTTGTTATAGCAATACTTAAAATACTGTTCGCGACCTCGAACCCACTTTTCACAGCTTTGCAAATCATAAACTTTTCTACTATCGATTTGTTTCTTCAAGTCATCTCTGAAGATTTGCCACGGAAAATTCGGAAACATCAAATCCTTCTTTAACATAATCTCATATGCTTGGTCGAACATTTCAACTTCAGCTGAACGCGCCATCGATGTAATTAGCTGCGTTTTTCCCGTTCCCATCGCGCCGAACACTACCGACACGATTCCACGTTCACGCAAAAACGCACGATTACACCTCTCCGCGTAATACAGCTTTTGAAATGCTCTCGACCTGCATATGCGATTGTAGATAATCCACGCAAGGACTACCCACACAATTGCAGGCATAAACCGAATTATCGGTGTCAAATCAGTTTGCAGTTTCAACAACTGCCCATATAAACTCAATAGGTTAAAGCTCGAAACAAAATACAAATAGTAACTCAATGCAGAGATAATTACACTAAAGATGTTAAAATGTAAGCACCATAATACAACCCACAATGTAACAAGTTTTTTATTTTCTCCACAATAAGCTATAAAATCCTTTATCCAAGCAATTACTTTACATATAACGTTTATGTACATTCTTTCGAATGTAATTAATTGTCTTGATTTCTTATCTTCTTCAAAACACACCTTGTTTTTTACACCATCAATCATCATTTTGAGAAGCATATACAAAGGAAGTGCCATAAAAGCAAAAAATCTCAATACAACATCGGTAACGTTATATAACAAATTCAAATAAGCAAAAAAACTCTCTTTTGTAAATACAAGTTTGAAATATCTTCCCCAAAATTCAAAAAATTCTTGAATTGTATGAGGTAGCAATGTTATTGGTTCCCACACTTCAGGGAATATTTGCCAAGATTGAATTTGCGTTATTGTTGGGGGGGTTGGATTCCCCCCCTCGCCAATCATAGCGAAACAATAATACAAAAAAGATGTAACACAATCTACAATAGATTTTAACAAACGCGGAATCGCGTTGGGAAATAACAACATTGCTTCAAAACTCAATATCGTTATTACAAATAAAATTATGTTACGTGGTTCTTCTTTAAAATGTTTTATAATCTTTTTCATTTAACTTAAATATGAAATCCTACAAACACAAAATAACCTAAAAGAAAGATTATTAATGCAGTGACTATTATGTATAAAAACCTTTTCCAAATTGGTATCTCATTTTTCATCTTTATTCAACATCAGGCGCAAACCATTCATTTGTTACCAAATCATAATGATTAGCTTCGCCTGTAGGTATAATTAAATCCGAAGTTTGATTCAATACATTATCCCAAGAACCAAGAGTTCCACTCTCGTCGTATTCAAGGAATACGATATGTGTAAATCCAGCAGGAATCGTTGTAATATATTGGTTAGCACCGCATTGATTCATCTGAAGAAAATTAGGTTCCTTTTTTCCTGTCTTATCAAAACAATAAACTACAGGTTTTTGAAATGTAGCCCATTGCGCAGTATTATCAAGATAAACAATTGTTTCAGACGTTGTAACGTTATACAACATATTCGAATCCGCAGACCATTCGTTACAATACTGATGATAATATACGTTCTTATCGGTTGGAACTGTCAAATCGTCAGTTTGTGCGCGCTTATTATCCCAATTTACACCGAGAGAATCAGTATCGGGTTTTAAGTCAACGAAAGTCAAACCCGTATATTCTTTATTAATTTTCAATTCATATACACCGTCCTCATCCGTGTCAGTAGCAAGAACGAAGCTCGCTGCAGGCAATCCACTACCTGACCAACACCAAGCACCGTACAAGGAACCGTCAGAACTCCAATCGTCAGAGGGCATGAAGTAAATTGTATTATACTCAAGCTTTGTTGAAGTATCATTTTTATTGAGGTGCTCGTTATTACGAAGAGTAGCAGCAATACCGCCTATTACTGCAATAACAAGCAACGTACTAAGTATCGTTTTAAAGACGGATTTTGAATTAGTTTTTTTGTTTTTTGTTTTTTGATTTTTATTTTTATAATATCTACTCAATTTTTTTACTTTCCTTTCTTTTCAGTTTTGTTTTTATCGACTTCCCTTTTGATTTTTATTGAATATTTAATAACAAGATAGCCAACAAAAATTAAAGGTATAATGAATAACACCCATTTAATAACTTTCCAAATTTCTTCTAAGGATGGTGAACCGTCATCATCATCGTTATCATTGCCACCGCCTGCAAGACCAGTATTCTTACCAAATCCTTTTCCATCTTCGCCCGGGAAAAAGAATTCATAAATATTTGTGCCAAATTTCTCAAGTTTTTCACCAGTATTTTTCAAGCCATTGCTAATAGCTTCTCCAGCGTTTTGAAGATTTGAAACTACTGTGCCATTCCACCCATTAATAATATTTTGTCCAATATTATTTATACCGGGAATTGCTTCATCATTCAGCCAATTATTGAATAAATTTTCTTTATGGTCGCAACGGCTACATTGACTTCTAAAATCCATATCATGACCTAAAGCTACCGAATTTACAACACTACAACGAGTACATTTACTATCCTCGGTACAGGTTGCTTCAGTAAATTTGTGACCTAAAGCAGCAATAACTATATCAGTAGTTTTTGAACAGTATTCACAAATTACCGAATTAAGACCAGTAGCAACACACGTTGGCTCTCTATAACTTATAGTTTTCCATAGATGTCCGTATTCTGAATCCATAGGAATTTCAGTTATTTCAACAAAACCACAAGAAATACATTTTTGTGATTGCTCACCATTTTCAATACAAGTAGAAGGTTTTATAACTGTAATAAAATCCATTGTTACGTGCTTGCATGGTTCACTTAACACATATTCAATATTATAATTCACATAATCATTTGGTGTAACAATAGTTCCATTCGGATAACTAATTGAACATGAATTATAATATAGCTCCATTCCGTTAGGTGAATAGAAGAAACGTGAATAACCAATTTGATTAAGCATATTTATTAAATAATTAAACGTTATTTTCTCATACCCCGCTACTGCGTTTGAATGAATAATTAAACTCCCATTTATTTCTCGAGTAATAAAATTATCATCTTGAACATCATATAAACGATTTGAAGAAATATAAAAATTTTCATTTTCCTTAACAAAAGTTTTTGTTCGACTGTCAATAATGAAACATTCACCATAAACTACATATCCATTAAAGATGCTAAATGGACAATTTTCTGCATCTATATGTTTATAATATTCAATATAAGAACCCCACGAACCATTTTTAATTCCTTGATCTGAATAATATGATATATTGCCATCAACATTAATTCCGATTACTGTATTGTAATCAACATCTTCTGCAAATGCGATCAATGAGAGACTCGAAACAAGAATTAGCATTATAATCAATGCAATAAATATTTTCTTATTTTTCATTTTTACACCTCTTTACAAAAACGAGATGAGGCGAACCCCACCTCGTTCTTTATTTTTACATTTAGCCAAACCATTCCTCAAACTTGTCTTTGGCATCAGATTGATTTACATAAATTGTGAAATCTTTTCTGCCGACTAACCATTGATAAAAAGTAAGTCCACCATTTTTTAATATTAAATAGGTTTCCAAATCTGTAGCACTTTTGGGATATGCAAAAATACGAATATACTTTGTATCTTTATAATTCTGACCATTAGCAGATTCACCACTCAACATATCCAATGTTAATGTAACGTTTGAACCGTAAGGAGTACCATAAGTGCCAATAAAAGAATCAGAATCATTATAACAAAGTATTTTATATTGAAGCTTGCTGTCAAAGTCACGTTCAATTCTAACGCCATACTTGATTGGAATGGGATCCACAGTATACATACCAACATTATGGGTATTTTTAGAACTATTCCAACTAATAAGGGCGCCTGATTCTTGAACACCTTCGCCATTTTCATCTATGTATCCACGATTCCAAATAACTTTCGTCTTAACATAAAATCCATCATCAGAAATAAACTTCATACCAACAAACAAAAGCGCAATTATCAAGATAATTCCGATAACCGAAACGGACCTATTAATTCGCGTGTTACCCATTTGAGGAACATACACAATCTCGCGTCTTGGCTGAGGCGCGGGATAATAATTATAATCGTTCATCTATTTACCTCCTCAATTTTTATATTTCTGATGATATGGTTTATAAGAATTCATATCAGGTTTATAACAATTCTTTTTAGGTTTATAAACTTTCTTATTAGGATTATTATTAATAATCACAACAACCTTATCATCCTTTTTCTTATCTCTATCGTCTCTATTATTCTGACGAAGTCTCCACATTCTGATAAATTCATTTGCCGCGGCACTACTACCGACAACTACAGCTTTTGCACCTCTTTTTGCTAACAATTTTTTAATAGCAGCTATCAACGCAGCGCTGCCGCTTTTAATTGCAATAACAGGTAAAGCCATATATTACTCCTCCGTTGCTTCGTCTTCAGGAGTTTCTTCTACGGTATCCTCAACAGGTGATGTAACATATACATTGATAGACTTCTTCAAATTGTTTCTTTCAAACCAATTCAATTCGTCATTATCATTCTGAAGCCATTCAATAACAATTCTTGCGTGGTCGATTTCAACGTCTTCATATCCATCTGTAGCTTTAATATCATCAATGGATTTCGTATAATGTGACGTGGTTGCTTCTGCATCCTTATAAACAAGGTTGCCAAGCTCGTTATAATAATAAACAGTAAAAGAAACGTGACTGCCATATTCACGGCGAATCTTCAATGCCGATTCAACGGGAATTTCGCAGCTATACATAAATTTCTTATCTTTAACCATTGAACCGTCTTCTGCATCAATGCCGCCATGTTTCCAAGTCACTTCAAAATATTCAAAACCGTCAAAGGTTTCAAGCTCATCCTTTTTATTCATAAGTGCGTAGACAGCTGCGAGAAGCGCAAAAATCAACAAAATCATACCAATGGTTACAAGTACTGATTTTGTCTTATCTGACATCTTTCTTTTATTATTCGTATAATTTGCCATATTTTTAATTTTCCTTTCTTTTTACACGCTACTTTGTAGCTTATTTTATGATTTTAATAAATTGATATTGAAATATTATCTGCGCTTATATTCAAAAATACTGCCGATAAGATTCCAAATGATAACTGCTCCAAATAACAGCCCGATTATTCCTAAATCACCTCTAAAAAACAGTGTGAGAAATCCGAGTGTTATAAGAACCGATAAAATTATTCTCATTAAATTCTCCTTTCTCTATTTCTTACCCGTCCAAGTTTTTTTAAATCCAAACCTTACGAATGGGCTCACAACCAATGTTGCTATAGAAATAACTGCAATAAATATAAATAACAACGTTAGCAATGCATAAATAATAGATAACAAAATATCACCTCAATTCATATTCATTAATCGTTTTTGCTTACGTTCAGAGAAACGAGATAAATCTCATAAAATCATCTCCTTTTATTGTTTTTAATATATAAACCGTGCGCATCGGCTTATTTTTTATAATTCATCAGGGCGGGAGAAATTATTAATTTCAAAGTCCGCCCCGTTTTTATCAATCTTTATTCAACATCTGAAACGTTTAATCCTGAAGCTTTTCGTAAATCTGCAATAAAATCTTCTTCTGACTTAAGACCCTCAACACCTAACTGACGAAGAATATTAAAACACATCATAGCTTCAGCAAAATAACCTGATTTTTCTTTTTTCATTAAATGAGCTGATGCACATAATGTAGCTGCATCTTCGCCCAATATTTGAATATCATTTTTGAAAAATTCAAACTCTTTTTCCGTTAATACTAATTCAATTTTGATTTTCTTATTTTGACTCATTATTTACTACCTCACCTTCATACAATATGATTGTAGCTACAGGACCTTTTTCCTTTTTCTTTTCATCGATCGTTGCTTCAATCTTGTATCGCGTAGCCGCAATTGTGCAACCGGATTCAACAGGAATATTCTTCATAGCTTCTCCGCGAAGCACAACCTTCCAATAAGATTTGCGATAATTGTTTTCTCCTTCGAGCTTTTCTGATGTGCCACCTTCACACACCTTAACCTTTCCGTAATCAAATACTCGGAAAATTTTAATAAATGTTTTGTTTGTGCAGTAAATCATTTTTACCCTCCTATGTTTCTGCAATAAATTAAAAAATCTCGTTGTGCCGAAACACAACGAGATAAAATCTCTTTCACTATAAATTTAAATAAAAAAGCAGGAACAAAGTTCCTGCTAAAAATTTTGTTTTATTTTAGTTCTTCCCCACTAACGAGTTCCAATTAACCGTTTGGCAGATTCAAAGCGCAACCGTGCGCCTGCCAAACTTACAAAATGGACTGTTTTGTATAATTGCACGGGTAGAAAACCTAAAGGTTTTCAATTTATTGCAATTAAACAAAACTGTCGGGCATTTTGTATAATTGGGTGTTGATAGGATTACTTCCCCCATATTAAAATCTCAAGGTTGAAGGGTCTCGACCAGGAATTAAGTAATCGTATTCAAGATTTATCATCATACATGGGTATGTTTTTATACCTTCCTTTTCAAGCGCAGCTTGTGCATCCTCCATATAAACAAAATCATCAAACACTCCAAACACCGCAGGACCGCTTCCACTTAACATTGCAAGACGTGCGTCATTTTCGTACATGATTTTTTTGATTTTTTGAACACCGGAGTTTTCATCATATAATGTTTCAAACACATTATACATCGATTTTAAGGCTCTTCTATCCTCAATATTCATCAATGCATTAACTGTTTCAGAAAACTTCAGGTTGATTGGATAGTTTTTAAAGTTATCATATTTTTCATCAAGTCGTTGATATTGCTTTGCGGTTGACTCTTTTTGATCGTTACAAGCAATAAGAATTCTAAAATATCTTAATCCTCGTATATCTAATTTCATTTCCCCTTTGCCTTGACACACTTTGGTTCCACCAATTATGCAAAACGGCACATCTGCACCTATCGTCATACCAATTTCGCAAAGTTGCTCCTTAGTATACGGTTTGCCATAAATTGTATTCAACCCTCTCAAAACCGCTGCCGCATCTGCACTGCCACCTGCAAGTCCCGCAGCAGCAGGTATATTTTTGGTTATTGTAATATCTGCTCTACTGCTAACTCTTAACAAGGTTTTGTTTAAATTTTCATAAAATTTTATTGCAGCTATGTATGCAAGATTTTTCTCCTTTGGAATATCGAGAACTGCATTTTTTATAGTTAGATTAATATCATCATTTTTTGTCAATGTAATCTCAACTTCATCATACAAGGTCACCAATTGCATAATTGTATATATATCGTGATATCCATCATCTCTTTTCCCTAAAATATCAAGAAAAAGATTGATTTTTGCATAAGCTTTTTCGATATGTGATTCCATAGTGTTCTCCTTTGATAAATATACTAGTATAATAATATCATAAAATACATATTTTTTCAATAGAATCGCGTAAAATCTATTGACTTAATTTGCTTTTTTATTTATAATATAATTTATACAACGATTTTTTGAGAAAGGATAATTACGATGAGCAATTGGATTTCCACATATAGAAAAACCATAATAAAAACGTTGATTATTGCAACTATTATACTCGTTTGCATTGTGTTGGTATATGGGTTCATAACTGGCAAAATCCAGAGCTTTTTTGATGGTTTTTGGAAAATCACTGCACCTATTACTGTCGGTTTTGTAATTGCTTATTTATCAAATCCAATAGTTTCATTCTTCGAACGTAGGGTTTTCAAATGGATTCCTAAGTTCAACATCAGACGACTTTTTTCAATATTGATTACTTTTGTTTTGATAATCGTTCTAATTGTATTCATACTCACTATGCTTGTTCCAAGCCTAATTTCAACCATAACAAGCTTTTGGGATTCATATGTTGTTAATTACAAAAATACAATCGTTGATCTATCTAATAATCTAAACGGTATCCTTGATAATAGCAAACTATTTAATAAAATTGGAAGAATAAATCCCGATATTCTATTAGAACGAATAAACACCCACTTACCTTGGGTTGAAAATCTCGCATCTGGAGATTTTTCGTCAATTTTTTTAAAAAATAACAATTCCATTAAACCGCTTTTTAATATTGCATTAGGGTTCGGCACTTCCCTCTTTAATGCCATTAAAAATATCGTTCTTGGAATGTTTATTGCTGGATATATGTTAATGACCAAAGAAAGAGTTAAAGCATATTTAAGAAGATTTTTAAATAGCTTTTTAACTCCCAAAAAGGTTCGCTCCATCGTGCGTTTTGGAAAACTACTTGATCGTACGTTTGGCGGATTCATTGAAGGTCAGTTAATCGATGCGGGAGTAGTAGGTATAATTTGTTATATTGTGTTTAGTATATTTAGATTGCCAATTCCGCTTTTACTTTCTTGCATCATTGCCGTTACCAATGTTATTCCAATTTTTGGACCATTCATTGGTGGAATTCCTGCAGCCTTTTTGGTTTTGTTAACTGCCCCCAACAAGCTCATTTTGTTTATCGTTCTGATCGTAATTATTCAGCAAATTGATGGCAATCTTATTTGTCCTCACATTTTGGGTGATAAAATTAACATCAGTTCACTTGCTACCATTATTGCGATTATCTCAATGGGAGGATTATTCGGAATTTTCGGTATGGTAATTGGCGTTCCAGTGTTTGCGGTAGCAATTAACCTCATAAATCAACACACAATGAACTCATTACGAAGAAAAAATCTTGAAACATCTCTTGATTATTACTATGTTGGTAATGCAGAAAAAATATCCGAAAAGAAAACAAAACCATTAAAAAATTATTTAAATAAACATCTAAAACTGAAAAATAAAAAGGAGAAATAAATATGGCACACATTACTTATGAAACTAAAGGAACCTGCTCTCGACAAATCGACATTGAGGTTAACGAAGCAGGTATTATTGAAAATGTAAAATTCACCGGCGGATGCTCAGGCAATACCCAAGGTGTTGCAGCTTTAGTTGTTGATATGCATATTGAGGAAGCAATCAGACGCCTTGAAGGAATTAAATGCGGACCAAGATCCACATCCTGCCCTGACCAATTAGCCAATGCACTTAAAAACTATAAAAACCAATAATTCTAATTTGAAAGGTTGAAAAATTATGGAACTTTACAGACAGGAATATCTTAAATGGTTAGAGTCATCATCTCTTTCAACAGAAGAAAGAAATGAACTTAAATCCATTGCAGAAAATGAAATTGATATTAAAGAACGCTTTTATACTTCTCTTGAATTTGGTACTGCGGGTCTTCGTGGAAAAATGCGTCTTGGTACAAATGCTATGAACAAATTTACCGTTGCACAAGCTACACAAGGCCTTGCGAACCTTATTATCAAAGAAAATCGCGCACATGACGGGGTTGTAATCGCTTATGACTCAAGAAACAATTCTGAGCTTTTTGCTAAGGTTTCTGCTAGTGTTCTTGCCGCAAATGGAATCAAAGCGTATATCTTTGACGAGCTTCGCCCAACCCCCGAGCTTTCCTTTGCACTAAGAGAACTTCGTTGTGTTGCTGGTATCAATATTACCGCCTCACACAATCCAAAGGAATATAACGGATATAAGGCGTATTGGGAAGATGGAGCACAGCTTCCACCCGAGCATGCAAAAACAGTATCCTCTGAAATAGAAAAAATAGATATTTTCAATGATGTAAAATATGCAGATTTTGACAAATGCGTAGATCAAGGCAAAATAGTAATTCTTGATCAAGATATGGATGAAAAATATCTCGCGGCAGTTATGCAGCAACTTGTTAATCCGGACGCTATAAAAAAAGTAGCAGACGACCTTCAAATCGTATATTCTCCACTTCATGGAACCGGTTATAGATTGATTCCTGATATTTTAGCTCGTTGTGGTGTTGAGCATCTTTATGTCGTTCCTGAACAGATGGAAATTAATGGAAACTTCCCTACAGTTGCAAAGCCTAATCCCGAGTACCCTGAAGTTTTTGAACTTGGTATTGAAATAGCTAACAACGTTGGTAGTACACTTGTAATTGCTACCGACCCCGATGCCGACCGAGTTGGTGTTGTAACCAAAAACAATAAAGGCAATTTCGTTACTATTTCCGGTAACCAAATGGGCGCCTTGCTTATTGATTATATTATTACTGCATACGAAGAAACAGGCACAATGCCCAACAATCCTTATGCGGTAAAAACTATTGTTTCAACTGAGCTTGTAGCAAAAATTTGTGAGGCTCACAATGTTAAACTTCATAATGTTTTAACAGGTTTCAAGTTCATTGGAGAGGTTATCAAAAACTATGAACAAGCAGGGGCGGATGCTGCATATCTCTTTGGCTTTGAGGAAAGTTATGGCTATCTTAAGGGCACTTATGCAAGGGATAAGGATGCCGTTGTTGCAACTATGCTTATTTGTGAAATGACTGCACACTATCACGCCAAAGGTATGACATTATTTGATGCTTTGAACGGACTCTATGAAAAGTACGGATATTATCTTGAAGCCAACCAAGAATTATATATGGAGGGTATTGATGGCAAAGAAAAAATGGCCGCTCTTATGAATACATTGCGTAATAATGCGCCCGATTCTATCGCAAATAATAAGATAGTTGAAGTTGGGGATTACCTCAAACAAACTATCACTAACAAACGCAATGGAGAATCAGTTTCCACCAATCTTCCCTCTTCAAACGTTATTTCCTTCAAGATGGAAAATGGTGACGTAGTTATTGCCCGACCTTCAGGAACAGAACCTAAAATCAAATTCTATTATTTGCTTTCCGGATCAAGCAAGAATGAAATGAATTTGAAATTAGATGCTTACAAGGCATTTATTAACAATTTTGTATAAAAAATATAGCGACAGCAAAATTTATGCTGTCGCTTATTTTTATAATCCAAATACCTTTTTAAGATATTGACCTGTATAACTGTTTGAATTTTGTGCCACTTGTTCAGGGGTTCCTTGGGCAACGATTGTACCACCACCATCTCCACCCTCGGGTCCAAGATCAATAATATAATCTGAGCTCTTTATCACATCAAGATTGTGCTCAATAACAAGAACTGTATTTCCACCATCAACAAGACGTTTAAGAATAGTTAAAAGCTTTGAAACATCTTCTGTATGAAGTCCTGTTGTTGGTTCGTCAAGAATATATATGGTTTTTCCTGTACTGCGCTTTGCAAGTTCAGTTGCAAGTTTTACTCTTTGCGCTTCACCACCTGAAAGTGTTGTAGAGGACTGTCCAATTTTGATATAGCCAAGTCCAACATCGTACATGGTTTCAAGCTTCTTGCGAATTTTAGGCAAGCCATCAAAGAAATTAAGTCCTTCTTCGATAGTCATTTCAAGAACATCTGAAATATTTTTACCCTTAAACTTAACATCAAGAGTATCTCTATTATATCTCTTGCCTTTGCAAACGTCACAAGTAACATAAACGTCAGGTAAAAAGTGCATTTCAATACATTTTACACCATCTCCCTCACACGCTTCACATCTTCCGCCCTTTACATTGAATGAAAATCTTCCCGAATTATATCCTCTTGATTTTGCATCAGTTGTTTGCGCAAAAAGGTTTCTTATATCAGTAAATAAACCCGTATATGTTGCAGGATTTGAGCGTGGAGTTCTACCAATCGGACTTTGGTCAATACAAATAACTTTGTCAAGATTTTCATATCCAATGATTTTATCGTGTTTACCAGGCACTTGATAAAATGCATTATTAAGTTTAGTAGCAAGTTTAGGATACAAAATACCATTTACAAGTGATGACTTACCCGAACCCGAAACTCCACTCACAACTGTAAACGTTCCGAGAGGAATTTTTACATCAATATTCTTCAAATTATGTTCTTGTGCTCCTATAATTTCAAGATAATTTCCATTTCCGCTTCTTCGTGACAAAGGCATAGGAATTTCTTTTCGTCTTGAAAGATAGGCACCTGTTATTGATTTAGGTGAATTCATAATTTCTTCGGGAGTACCTGCCGCAACAACTTCTCCACCGTGAATTCCCGCACCTGGACCTATATCTATAATATAATCGGACTCAAGCATGGTTTCTTCATCATGCTCAACAACAATAACTGTATTTCCCATATCTCGAAGTTTTTTAAGGGTTGCAATAAGTTTAGAATTATCTCTTTGATGCAAACCAATACTCGGTTCATCAAGTATATAAAGCACACCCACAAGAGATGAACCTATTTGTGTTGCAAGTCTAATTCTTTGAGCTTCGCCACCCGACAAAGTCCCCGCTTTTCTTGAAAGTGTTAAATAATCAAGTCCAACACTTGACAAAAAGCTAAGTCTTGCGCGAATTTCCTTTAAGATTTCTTTTGCAATAACTTCTTCAGTTTCTGTTAAAGTCAATCCGTTAACAAAATCAAGTTCGTATTTGATCTGCTTATCACAAAATTTATCAATAGAAACATCACCAATTGTTACAGCAAGGGCAGCAGGTGCTAAACGTCTTCCGTTACATTCGGGACAAGGAGCATCTTCAATAAACTCATCATAATAATCGGCATTATTTTGCATATTCATTCTTTGTTCGATTATTTTAATGATACCATCAAATTTTGCTTTTTGCTTATGTGCCTCGCCACCGAAATACCTAACGATATCATAAGTTTCATCCTCGCTACCATAAAGCAATATATCCATAGCTTCAGGGGTGAATTGCTCGAGTGGAGTATCAAGATCAAATCCAAATCTTTCACCAACGGCAATAAACAATGGTCCGTTCCAACTTTCTTCATCCAGTGATTTGAAGCCATTAACGGCAATGCCACCTTCGTGTAATGAAAGAGATTTATCCGGTATTATCTTATCGATAGATAATTTTCTTAAAGTTCCAAGTCCAAAGCATTTGGGACATGCGCCTGTTGGATTATTGAACGAAAACATTCTTGGCTCAAGATCACCAATAGAAAAGCCATGTTCTTCGCAAGCATATGATTGTGAGAACGAAAGCTCCTCAGTTTCTTCATTTTCGCGCGGAACAGTTACTATCAACAAATACCCGTCCGAAGCAGAAAGTGCGCTCTCAACGGAATCTGACAGGCGTGAGCGTATATCTTGACGCATAACAAGACGGTCAACAACAATTTCAATATCGTGCTTCTTGTTTTTGTCGAGAATTATGTCCTCACTAAGCTCATACATATTTCCGTCCACGCGAACACGAACAAAACCACTTTTTTTCGCATCGGCAAAAATCTTTTCGTGTCTTCCCTTTTGACCTCTCACTACGGGGGAAAGCACCATAAATCTTGTGCCTTCATCCAATGTCATAATTCTATCTATTATTTGGTCAATGGTTTGACGTCTGATTTCTTTTCCACATTCTGGGCAGTGCGGAATTCCAATTCTCGCATAAAGCAAACGAAGATAGTCATAAATCTCGGTTACTGTACCTACTGTAGAACGTGGATTTTTAGAGGTTGTTTTTTGATCTATGGAGATTGCGGGTGAAAGCCCCTCTATAGAGTCTATATCCGGCTTGTCCATCTGACCCAAAAACATTCTTGCATATGAGGAAAGTGATTCAACAAACTGCCTGTGTCCCTCGGCATAGATAGTATCAAAAGCAAGTGACGTTTTTCCCGAACCCGACAAGCCTGTAAGAATAACAAGTTTATCTCTTGGAATAAAAACATCAATATTTTTTAAATTGTTAACTCTTGCGCCTTTAACAACAATATTTTTAACCATTTTATTTCCTTTATTAATTATTTCTAATTTCTGATATTTTATCACGCAAAAATGCAGCTTTTTCAAATTCAAGATGACGAGCAGCTTCCTTCATTTCTTTAGTGAGCTTTTCAATAAGTGCATCTTTTTCTTTCTTGCTCATTTTTGCTTTATTTTTATTCTTTTTATTTACCTTTTCTTCATCGGATGATCCTATTTCAATAAGATCACGAACGCCCTTAACAATTGTTTTAGGAGTGATTCCATTAGCAGTATTATAATCACTTTGTATTTTACGACGACGATTGGTTTCTGCAATAGCACGCTCCATAGAACCGGTTATTTTGTCAGCATACATAATAACTTTACCTTCTGCATTTCGAGCAGCTCGTCCAATAGTCTGAATCAAAGATGTTTCTGCGCGCAAAAAGCCTTCTTTATCCGCATCAAGTATAGCAACGAGTGAAACCTCGGGAATATCAAGTCCCTCTCGAAGAAGGTTAATTCCAACAAGCACATCAAATTTGCCGAGACGAAGGTCGCGTATTATTTCCATTCGCTCCATTGTATCAACATTAAAGTGAATGTATCTAACCTTAATGCCGTTATTTTCAAAATACTCCGTTAAATCTTCCGCCATTTTCTTGGTTAAGGTTGTAACGAGAACTCTCTCGTTTCTTTCTGCGCGGATTTTGATTTCACCCATAAGATCATCTACCTGACCTTCAATGGGACGTACAATAATTTCAGGATCAATAAGTCCAGTTGGACGAATAATTTGTTCAACCACTTGCGTTGAATGCTCTTTTTCATATTCACCCGGAGTGGCACTAACAAAAATGGCTTGGTTAATTTTATCTTCGAATTCATCGAATTTAAGAGGTCTATTATCGTAGGCAGACGGCAAACGGAAACCAAAATCAATAAGATTTTTCTTCCTTGCTACATCACCGCCACTCATACCTCTAACTTGCGGAAGTGAAACATGGGATTCATCAACCAAAAGCAAGTAATCATCGGGCAAATAATCAAGTAAGGTATAGGGCGTGCTACCAATAGGTCTGCCTGAAAGTACGCGTGAATAATTTTCAACACCTGAACAAAATCCAACCTCGCGAAGCATTTCCATATCATATTTCACGCGCTCGCTGATTCGTTGCGCTTCAAGGTATTTGTTTTGGCTTTGAAAATAGGCAACGCGCTCATTCATTTCCTGCAATATCTCATTAATCGCATTTTCTCTCTTATCATCGGATACCGCATAGTGAGTTGCAGGAAAAATGGGGACGTAAGACATAATTCTTAACACTTCACCCGTTACAATATTGATTTCTGAAATTCTATCAATTTCATCACCGAAAAACTCCACTCGAATTGCCTTATCGTGACTTGAAGCAGGAAGGATTTCGACCGTATCTCCACGAACGCGGAAATTATCTCTAACAAAATTAATATCATTTCTATCGTAACTGATGGAAATCAGTCTTCTTATTAACTGATCTCTCGACATTTCCATTCCTGGACGAAGGTCAATAACGAGATTTTTATATTCATCGGGGTCACCGAGTGAATATATACAAGAAACTGATGCAACAATTATTACGTCTCTGCGCTCAAATAAGGATGATGTTGCGCTATGTCTTAGCATATCAATTTCATCATTAATTAATGCATCTTTTTCTATATAAACGTCCTTGCCCGGAATATATGCTTCAGGTTGGTAGTAATCGTAATAGGATACAAAATATTCAACCGCATTTTCGGGAAAGAATTCTCTAAATTCCGAACAAAGCTGCGCGGCAAGTGTTTTGTTGTGAGCCAAAACGAGTGTTGGTCTGTTTACGTTGGCAATTATATTTGCCATTGTAAATGTTTTTCCTGAACCGGTAACACCTAAAAGTGTTTGCATTCTATCGCCACGCAAAACACCATTTGTAAGAGTTTCGATTGCTTGAGGTTGGTCACCCGTTGGGCTATAGGGGGAAACAAGTTTAAATTTATTCATATATTCCCTCCCATTTTTCAGTATATTTTGGAATTGGCTGCATTTCTGAATATATCATATCCTTTATACGAGCCAACCATTCTCTAAAACTATATAAAGGTTGTTTACCATATGTTGTGAGCGCTCCATCAAGTCCATAGGCGGTCATTCCAAGTTCATTTGCTATATATATTGCTCTATGCAAATGATATTTTTGACTTACTATCAAAATTTTATTAAACCCATAGACATTCTTTGCACGCCAAATGCTCTCATAGGTCGAAAGTCCGTAGCCATCATCGATAATGCTCGTTTCTTCAGCACCCTTTTCAAGCAAAAAGCTATGCATAACTGCAGTTTCACGATAATCAAAATATTGACTATCACCACTATTTAAAATATGTACATTTTTTAAATATTTGTAAGCTTCAAAGCCTGCAATAAGTCTATCTCGCAGCATATCAGTTGGAGAGCCATTGGCTTTAACACCTGCGCCCAAAATAATAATACAATCAAAATCGTCATCTAATTTAATAAGCTCATTAACTGAGTAAATATTATCATTTGTTTTAGCAACAATATTTTGATTAATTATCAAAACAAAGAGAAAAACAAGCGCAACAAGAAAACTCATAAATATGAGTGATTTTAATATTAACTTTTTGTTATTAACAAAAATATTGCTCATTTTCTCTCCTACGTTAATTAATAAAATGTTGCAAGTTCAGGATTTGGCTTTACTGCGAATGAAGTTGATTCCGCATAAAGCACAGGGCCTTTTCTTTGATACATTGGGTGGTTTTCAATTTTAATTTTTGCAGTTAACAATATCCAGTCACCTGTATTAAGTGTTACTTCTTTTTTAAAATTGCACACAAGGCCTGCAAAAGTAATATCATCCGCACAACAAGTCATAACGTGTCTGCCAACAATAATTGATTTGCTTCCCATTTTAGGATCTCTTGCAACAATACCCTTGAATTTCACTGTTTTTCCATTGTATTTTGCAAGATCTTCGCCCACATCACGATACCAAATTGCATAATCCTTATCATCGATTTCAATTATTGGCGCATCGACGTCAAAAGGAAGCTCATCTTCAATATCATCATATTCAATGTGTCCGTCGGGATAATCATAAACTATATCGCAACGAGGATTTACACCTCTAACAATCTTATGGATATTTTCGCGATTAGCATCATCAGTAGCACGATTAAGCACTACCATTTCACAAGCAGAAAGCTTATCAAACATAAGGGAGCGCATATTTGCATTAAATAATTCAAATGTTGCGCATTCGGCAGACATAACGCATTGATACACATCCCAATTTTCAGGCATATTCATAAATAATGTTTCAAGCTGCCACATACCATTATATTCGATAATGATGCGGTCAATGATATGCTTATTTGCGATATTATTTAATCTATCAAGTGTAACATCTTCTTCATTTTCGATATTTTCTATATACACGTTTTTGCCCCAAAAACGAGATACGTCATATTCGTCTATGCCTTCTTCACAAGAAATAATCATTGTTTTTTCGCCCGAATTAAATCTCTCGTCTTCCATGGACTCTTGAATCATATGGGTTTTGCCGCCCTCAAGAAATCCAATAAACAAATAAACAGGAATTTGATTTTTCATTTTATCTCCTACACTTTAAAAAGTTCTTTGATTTTATCTTTATTAATGTTTGAACCAATAACGCAGAGTTTACCAATAACATCGGCATTTCCGCGACGGATATCGATGCTACCCGGAATATAATCGAAATATATCCATTCACCATCAACCGAATCAACAATACCCTTGGCTCTCAATATAACTCCGAGTTCTTCGTTTTCAAATGATTTGAGAACGTTATTTATTTCATCTATGCTATATTTCTTTGCGGTTTCAATGCCCCAAGAATCAAACACATCGTCTGCGTGATGATGATGGTGATGCTCGTGATGATGATCGTGGCATCCACAATCACAATGCTCATCGTGGTCGTGATGATGGTGATGGTGGTGATGCTCGTGCTCATGGCAATCACAATGCTCGTCGTGTTCGTGGTGATGGTGATGCTCGTGCTCGTGGCAATCGCAATGCTCGTCGTGTTCGTGGTGATGATTATGCTCGTGCTCATGGCAATCGCAATGCTCATCGTGTTCGTGGTGATGGTGGTGATGCTCGTGCTTCATTTCTTCAATCTCTTTTTCAAGAGAATTGCTGTTCTCAATAGCAGATAAAATCTGCTCACCTGTGAGCTTGTCCCAATCGGTTGTAATAATGGTTGCGTGAGCATTCTTTTCTCTCAAAAGTGCAACGCATTCGGATATTTTTTGTTCGCTTGCATTTGCGGTATGGCTCAAAATGATGCATTTTGCTTCTTCAATTTGGTTATTGAAGAATTCGCCAAAGTTTTTCATATACATTTTGCACTTGTTAACGTCGGCAACAGTTGTAAGTCCATTAAGAACAACGTTTTCATTAAGCACGCTCTCGGTGGCTTTAATTACGTCAGAAAGCTTGCCAACGCCCGAGGGCTCAATTATAATGCGGTCGGGGTTATAAGCGCTTATAGCTTGTTTAAGTGCCTCTGAGAAGTCACCAACAAGACTACAACAAATGCAACCCGAATTCATTTCAGTAATATTGATACCCGACTCCTTCAAAAATCCGCCATCAATACCGATTTGACCGAATTCGTTTTCGATAAGCATAAGCTTTTCGTTCTTATATCCTTCAGAAATCATCTTTTTAATAAGAGTTGTTTTACCTGCTCCTAAAAAGCCGGAATATATATCAATTTTCATTTTTGTTTTCTCCTTTTTGAAAATATTTAACCACCTTATATTTTACCTCAAATAATTATTAATGTCAACAATAGAAAGAAAAATTATTGACTTTATTTTATAATTATGTTAATATAATAATATAAAAGCTTTAGGAGAAATTTATGAAACACGTTGATATATATACTGACGGCGCGTGCCGTGGAAATCCCGGAAAAGGCGGTTGGGGTGCAATTTTGGTTTATGGAAAGACCGAGAAGGAGCTTTCGGGCGGTGAACGTTCTACCACAAACAATAGAATGGAGCTTACCGCGGCCATAAAAGCCCTCTCTGCGCTTAAAGAAAAATGCGAAGTAACACTCTATTCCGATTCAAAGTACATGATTGATGCTATTGAGAAAAAATGGGTTTATTCTTGGCGCGACAAGGGATGGAGAAAGGCGGACAAATCCCCTGCTCTCAATCCTGATTTGTGGGAAGAATTACTTAAACTCATAGATAAGCACGAAATTACTTTTGTTTGGGTAAAGGGTCACGCAGGCCACGCCTATAACGAAAGATGCGATAAGCTCGCAACCGACTTTGCGGATTCGTTTTTTGATTGATAAATAGAATTAAAAATAGTGAAAATGGTAGGTTTTATCCCTGCCATTTTTTGTTTATCATAAGCAAAAAAAGAGCGTCCTACCTTTTGGCAAGACGCTCTGGGCGTTCTGAATATTTTGTTTTTATTTATTCAAACATAACGAATCCAAAATCGGACAATGTAAACCCAAAGTCCAAAGCATCAAGAAACGCTACAAACCAATCTAAGGAATATACTATTCCTTCTTGGTATGTTATCAAAAGAGAAGACATAGTCCAATAATCTCCTTCAGATGATTCATAACCAATGGAAGTATGCCTTGTGAAAGATGAAGGATCTATATATCCCATAGTTACATTGTCTTTGTATGAATAATCACCATCAGTATATGTTGCATAATAAAGACATGAAGATATTGTGTCTTCTGATAGATTTATAGAGACATATCGAGCATCACCGTTGTCAAAAACATAATAATATAATAGAGATAATGTATTAGTGTTCTGAAAATAAGTTAAGGAATAAACGGAAAATCTTTCTCCGCTTTCCTGATATCTATATTCAATCCAACTATCGCTAGTATAATTATAGTTGTCCAAAAGCCAATTCAGTATAGTTTCGTAAGGATTGAAATTTTCTTCATAAAATTCAGCCAATGACATCGGTGTACCAAATTCTAAATTGTCAATTTCAGCTGTAAATACAGCAAAATTCAAATTTTGAGAATTAGTTAATAACCAAGTATTGATGCCCACCACTTCGCCGTATTCATTTATTAGAGGACCACCTGAATTGCCATTTGTAATTGAAGCGTCGTGCTGAATATGACTTACACCGTCAACAACACGATTATAATAAGTTACTATTCCGCGCGAAAATGTATTAGTCAGTCCTCTTGAAGATCCTATAGCATAAACCGTACTACCTACGGGAATTTCTCTTGTACAAATTGTAGCATACGGAATACTATTTGCATTGATTTTCAGGACTGCCAAATCTATCGTTTCATCATAAGCCAAAACTTTTTGAATTGTATATGTAGTACCGTTAATAACTATTTCCGCAGAATAAGCACCATCAATTACGTGGTAATTAGTAATAATTTTTCCATCGCTACTATATACGAATCCTGTACCTATACTTAAAGCATACCCTTGTTTGTCGTATGTTGTTATTTCACCAACATATTTCAACGCTTGATTATTAATCTCCGTGGCACTATATTTTTCAAGTTCATAAGACTCCGTAATATATGCAAAACAACTATCACAAGTCAATTTTTTAGTTCCTACAGAGGCACAAGTAGCTTCTTTCAATACACTTTCAACAACATAATTATGATCGGTTTTTGCGATGATTGTCTGTGAAACTATGGTTTGACTACATACCGAGCAATGCTTACCTTGAGTTAGTCCAGTAGAAGTACAAGTAGGTGCTATCGCTGCATCTACAACTTCAACATGAGGTAATTTTCCAACCGTTGTTTGTGCAACAAGTACCATATGACAAATCAAACAATGCATACCCTCAGTGAGACCTGTAGCTGTACAAGTAGGTGCAACCGCGGAATCTATAACCTCAGTATGTCCTGTTGCAGGAACTATTTGTTGAGCAACAAGCACCTCACCACATTCAGAACAATGCTTACCATCAGTAAGACCCGTAGCGATGCAAGTAGGTGCAACTGCCGAATCAATTACTTCGGTATGTCCTGTTGCGGGAACTGTTTGTTGAACAATAAGCACTTCCCCGCAATCTAAGCAATGCTTGACCTCAGTGAGACCTGTATCTGTACAAGTGGGAGCAATAGCAATATCAACGACTTCGATATGTTCGTGTTTAAACAAGAACACACCGCCAACTACCGCACTAATGGCGACTATGCCCGCAACAAAACCAATTAATACCGACTTCTTCATAATATAATACTTTCCGCATATAATACTTTCCGCGTTTAACCCCGTCGGGAATTTATAAATATATAGTACCATATTATGAAAAATTTGTCAAGTTTGAGCAAAATATAAAAATGCCCACAGGAATATCCCGTGGGCAATATTTTTAATCAACTATTCTATTAATCTTAAATCTCACGATTTTCTTTGAGGTGTTCTTTTCAAATTCTTCGTTGCGGATTTTAACAATCTGCACTTTCTTGTAGGGCGCGCTTCTCTTGTTAATTTCGTTAACTCCGTCCTTGAAATACTTTTGAACGTCGGTTATTCCGTGGTCTTTAAGTCCGTCGAAGTCAGGATAAATCTCGGCAACGATACAATCCTTGCTTGAGCCGTCCTTATTAAGTCCCTCATAAACAACCACTTCGTTTACACCGTAAATACGAGAAATTTCAGTTTCGATTTCTTCGGGATAAACGTTCTTACCGTTTGAAAGGATAATAAGATTCTTAAGACGGCCTGTTATGTAAATCCAACCCTCTTCGTCAAGCTTACCAAAGTCACCTGTTTTAAAGTAACCATCCTCGTCAAATGCCGCCGCAGTTGCTTCAGGATTCTTATAGTAACCCATCATAACGTTAGGACCTTTAACGCATATTTCACCCTCGCCATTTTCATCGGGGTTAGCAATCTTAACCTTTTCTCCGATAATCGGTACACCAACGCTTCCCTTTTTTCTATACTCATTTCTATTGCAAGAAATGAGAGGAGCGCACTCGGTAATTCCGTAACCGTTAAGAATTACGATACCAATTCCTTCAAATGTATCGATAATATCCTGATTAAGAGCCGCACCGCCGCAAATAATCATTTCAAGCTTACCACCAAATGCGGCAGTAACACTTGCAAAGAGCTTTTTACGAAGATCGATACCAACCTTTCTCATTCCGTTACTTGCTTTAATCATTGTGCGAAGGAGCTTGTCCTTGCCCTGCTTTTCTGCAGTTGCCCAAATTCTCTTATAGAACGTTTCAACAAACAAAGGAACAAGAATAAGGTGGGTGGGTTGCTGCTCTTGAAGTTCATTAAGAATATACTTAAGACCGTTAGAAAGATATACCTCTGCACCCTGCGCATAGTGTCCAACGAAGTTAACCGTTGAGCCAAACGTATGGTGAGGGGGCAAAACGCAAAGTGTTTTAGGTGTGATATTGAAGTTATACATACCCTGTGTCATATCAGAAACGATATTTGTCTGCGTAAGCATAACTCCCTTGCCCTTACCAGTTGTTCCAGAAGTAAATACAATACTTGCAAGCTTATCGGGATCAAGCTCGTAATCATAATAAGAGTTATCACCATCATCAACAAGCTTTTCACCCTTCAAGATAATGTCGCTAAGCATAGCTACATTATCAAGCTCAGTCTTTTTGCTCATACAAATTAACTTAGGATTTTTAGAAAGCTCATCTCTAATAGTTTTTATCTTATTATCTATAACTGAACTATAAATAACAAAATCACATTCTGCACTATCAATTATACTTTTAATGTCCTCTGCGGGAAGCTCCTTATCAATCGGAACAGTTACCGCACCGATGGACATTGTTGCATAATATGAGGTTACCCAGTTGTATGATGCCTCGCCAACAATAGCGATGTGTTTTTCTCTAACTCCAAAGTCAACAAGACCTGTGCCCATAGCAACGATATACTTTCTTGTTTCAGCAAAGGTCTTTTTAGTGATCTCAGGCTTATGGGGATTTTCTTTAAAGGAATATGCTACTTTGTTTGGGTATTTATTTGCAACATTTTCAGTCATTACTCTGAAATCTTTGAATACCGTGGTTTCATACAATGGATAATTTTTTGTTCTGTTTTTCATAGGAATATCCCCCTATTCTTTAGATTTTTAGAACTTGATTTTCTCCTCAATATAGGACTTAAGTTCTACAATGGGAAGTCTAACTTGCTCCATGGTATCTCTGTCGCGGATAGTTACGCAACCGTCTGTTTCGGAGTCGAAGTCGTATGTGATACACAAGGGGGTACCGATTTCATCCTGACGTCTATATCTCTTACCGATTGAGCCAGTTTCATCAAATTCAACGTTGAAATACTTTGAAAGCTCGCAATAAATTTCATCCGCCTTATCAGAAAGCTTCTTTGAAAGAGGAAGAATTGCCGCCTTAACGGGAGCAAGTGCAGGATGAACACGAAGTACTGTTCTTACGTCGTTCTTTTCCGCATCAATAACTTCTTCATCATAAGCATCGCAAAGAACCGCAAGCACGCTTCTTTCAACACCAAGAGAGGGCTCGATAACGTAAGGAACGTATCTTTCATTTGTTTCGGGATCAAAGTAAGTAAGGTCTTTTCTTGACTCGTTTTGGTGCTGAGTAAGGTCATAGTCCGTTCTATCTGCTACGCCCCAAAGCTCACCCCAACCGAATGGGAACAAGAATTCGAAGTCAGTTGTTGCCTTTGAATAGAAGCAAAGCTCTTCGGGATCGTGGTCACGAAGACGAAGGTTTTCGTCCTTAAGACCGATATCAAGCAACCACTGATGGCAGAAATTTCTCCAGTATGCGAACCATTCAAGGTCAGTACCGCGCTTGCAGAAGAATTCAAGCTCCATCTGTTCAAATTCTCTTACGCGGAAAATGAAGTTACCGGGAGTAATTTCATTTCTAAAAGATTTACCAATCTGACCGATACCGAAGGGCAATTTTTTACGAGTTGTTCTCTGCACGTTTACAAAGTTTGTAAAGATACCCTGTGCGGTTTCGGGACGAAGATAAACTGTGTTCTTAGAATCTTCAGTTACACCCTGGAATGTTTTAAACATAAGGTTGAACTGACGAATGTCTGTGAAGTTATGCTTTTTACAGGTAGGACAAGGAATGTTGTGATCTTCAACAAAATTCTTGAGTTCTGTTTGTGAGAAAGCATCGATGGGCTTTTCAAGTGTGTAGCCAGTTTCCTCGCACCAATCTTCAATAAGCTTGTCTGCACGGAATCTTTCGTGACACTCACGGCAGTCCATCATGGGATCGGAGAATCCTGCAAGGTGACCGGAAGCTACCCAAGTTTGAGGATTCATAAGAATTGCTGCGTCAAGACCAACATTGTACTTGTTTTCTTGAACGAACTTCTTCCACCAAGCGCGCTTAATGTTGTTCTTAAGCTCTACGCCAAGAGGACCGTAGTCCCAAGTGTTAGCGAGACCACCATAGATTTCGGAGCCGGGGAAAATAAATCCGCGGTTTTTGCACAAAGCAACTACTTTGTCCATTGTTTTTTCTGTGTTTTTCATTTTTTACAACCTTTCTTCCTTATGGCTGGCTTGCCATAAAAGATATAAATAGATTTTTGTTTTTTATATTAATTTAATATTAATCGTGAAGTCTTTCGCCGAGGATATTGCGATACTTTTGATAAAATTCCTCAAAATAGCCACCGTCAAGCGCTTCTCTTATTTTTTCTGTAAGTTCGTTATAGAAATAGAGATTGTGAATAACCGCAAGGCGCATACCAAGAGCCTCTTTAGCTTTGATAAGATGGCGAATATATGCTCTGCTATAATTTCTGCAAGCAGGACATCCGCATCCTTCATCAAATGGACGAGGATCTTTAGCATACTGCTCGTTCATAACATTCATTTTACCGTGCCAAGTGAAGAGATTTCCGTGACGCGCATTTCTTGAGGGCATTACGCAGTCAAAGAAATCAACACCGCGATGAACCGCTTCAAGTATATTGCAAGGCGTTCCTACTCCCATAAGATATCTTGGTTTATCGATCGGCATATAAGGTTCAACTACCTCAATGATACGATACATATCCTCAGTTGATTCGCCAACCGCAAGACCGCCAATAGCATACCCGTCAAGGTCAAGCTCTGCAATTTCTTGCATATGCTTAATTCTAAGATCATCGTATGTGCTTCCCTGGTTTATACCAAAGAGCATTTGGTGTTTATTTATTGTATCGGGCAATGAATTGAGTCTTTCCATTTCCGCCTTACATCTGACGAGCCAACGAGTAGTTCTCTCGCAGGAGTTCTTAACGTATTCATACTCCGCGGGGTTTTCGATACATTCATCAAATGCCATTGCAATTGTGGAAGCAAGATTTGATTGAATCTGCATACTCTCTTCAGGTCCCATAAATATTCTTCTACCGTCAACGTGAGAAGCAAACTGAACACCTTCTTCAGTTATTTTACGAAGTGAAGCAAGTGAAAATACCTGAAATCCACCGCTATCTGTCAAAACAGGCTTGTCCCAGTTAAAGAACTTATGTATTCCGCCCATTTCCTTAATTAATCTATCTCCCGGTCTTACGTGAAGATGGTATGTATTTGAAAGTTCAACCTGACATTTAAGCTCACGAAGATCCATAGTGGAAACACCGCCCTTAATTGCCGCACAAGTACCAACATTCATAAATACGGGAGTTTGTATATCACCGTGAACGGTATGCAAAACACCACGTCTTGCGCGTCCTTCGGTTTTCAATAATTCAAAATTTTTACTCATATTTATCCTTTCAATAATTTATGATCTTTCAAACTGATAGTCGAGATTTTTCTTTGAAAGCTCCATTGCCACGGGTCTTCCGTGAGGACAGAAGGTTATATCGGGAATTTTCATAAGCTGCTCGATAATCCACTCTGTGTGCGCTTCAACGTATTCTCTACCCGCCTTAATTGCTGCCTTGCACGACGCCTGATAAAGTGCTTTTTCAAACAAAATATCCCTTGTCAGCTTTGCATTTCCCTGACCGTTTTTGATTCTATTTGCCATAGTTGAAACTGTGTCTTGAACGTCGCAGGAGGAAAGCTCGGTTGGAATAGAATATACCAATATGCTATATTTCTTGGGTGTTATCTTAAATCCAAGCTTTTCAAAATCCTCAAGATAATCATTAACGATCGCAATTTCGGCAGAGGTCAAAACAACCTCAACAGGAGAAATCAAAATTTGTGAGGAAGGTTCCTTTGCCTTCATCATTTCCTTATTTCTTTCAAAAATAATTCTCTCGTGAGCTGCATGCTTATCAATAATAAGCATTTTATCTTCTTGCTCAACTATTAGGTAAGAATTAAAAACTTCACCAACAATTCTATAAACAGGAATTGCAGGTGCTTCTACTTCAACTGGCGATTTATCAAAATTGGATAAGTCAACCCCTCTTGCTTCCAGTCTCGCAAATTCAATATCTTCCTCATCCTCTTCACCTTCCGTTTGGAAGTACGTATAGTGATTTATAGCGGCTACCAACACCTCGTCTGGCGAGAGTTTGAGAAACTCCTCCCTTGGCATATTGGAATATTTTTCTTCCATTTCGTATGCCTCTTTAGGAATAACCGTTTCAGGATTCTCCTGAGATTTAGGCAAAATCGTTTGAGGAACAATCATTTCCTCGTTTTGAATATTAGGAATATCAGTATATTTTATTTGCTCAACCTTATCCTCTTTGGGAGAATTTTGTATAGGAGCAAACGCTTCGGATACAGGACGCATACTTGCAATATTTCTATATTGCTCGGATGACATTCTAGAAAAAGATTCATTTTTAGTAGTACCAATCTGTATTTCAGGCCGCGTTGTATTTTCTTCAAGCGCAGTTTTCACTGAATGATAAATTGCTTCAAAAACTGGCTTTTCATTGGCAAATTTAACCTCAAGCTTAGTGGGATGAACGTTAATATCAACCGTTGAAGGATTAATAGTCAAATTCAAAACACAGCAAGGAAACTTTTCAGGAGCAAGATACGATGTATATGCCTGCTCAATAGCTGCAATAGCAAGTTTACTTTTAATATATCTATTATTGATGAAAAAGTTTTGATAATTCCTATTGGATTTTACAACATCTGAACGCCCAATATAGCCTTCAACTCTTATATCATTTATGGTGCTATCAATATAGATCATAGCATCTTTCATTTGCTTGCCCATAATGATATAAACAACGTTTTCAAGTTTTCCGTCGCCGGGAGTATCCAATTTAACACTTCCATCAGAAATAAACCTAAATGCAACCTCAGGATGCGAAAGTGCTATTTTTTCAATTATAGTTGCAATTGCACTACCTTCTGTTGCATCGCGCTTCAAAAACTTTCTTCTTGCAGGAATATTGGCAAACAAATTTTCAACAATAACAGTTGTCCCGTTTCGTGCTGCTTGCTCACTATATTCCACTATCTCTCCGCCGTGAGATTCAATCATCGCACCATATGTAGCATCTGCAGTTTTTGAAATTATACGAAGATCAGAAACTGATGCAATAGCTGCAAGGGCCTCACCTCTAAATCCAAGTGTTAAAATCTTCATTAAATCATCAGATGTCTTTATTTTACTCGTGGCGTGTCTTTTAATGGCTACAGGAAGATCTTCTGCTTCAATACCGCAGCCATTGTCAGAAACGCGCATATAAGTTATGCCGCCATTTTTTATTTCAACGGTTATCTGCTTAGCCCCTGAGTCTATTGAGTTTTCAACAAGCTCTTTAATTACAGAGGCAGGTCTATCAACAACCTCACCTGCCGCAATTAGGTTAGCAACAGCAAATGATAAAACGTTAATCTTTCCCATAGTAATTCCTTTCTTTATTTGAGTCGATTGTTAAGCTCAAATAATAAATTCATAGCTTCAACCGGCGTCATACTATTGATGTCCACCTTTTTTATATCTTCAATAACGGATTTTTCTGTAATTTCCTCGAATGTTATTAAAGATTCCTTTTCTTCCACCAAATTAGTATTGGATGTTGTTAAATTTCTTGAAGTTTTTTCAACTGTTGCTAGAACCTCTTTTGCTCGTTTAATAACTTCGTTAGGAAGTCCTGCAAGCTTGGCAACCTCAATACCGTAGCTATCATCGGTTGAACCGCGAATTATCTTGCGCAAGAAGATGATATCGTCTCCTCGCTTTTTAGCCGCAATATTATAATTGACAATACCGTTAAATTCATCTTCCATTGAGGTAAGTTCGTGATAGTGAGTAGCAAACAAGGTTTTGGCACCAATCTTCTTGCCATTTGTATATTCGATGATTGCTCTTGCAATGCTCATTCCGTCAAAGGTAGATGTTCCTCTGCCGACCTCATCATAAATAATCAAACTCTTTTGAGTGGCATTGCGAAGAATATAGGCAACCTCATTCATTTCAAGCATAAATGTTGATTGCCCCGAAGCCAAGTCATCGGATGCTCCAACTCGAGTAAACACTTTATCAACTATACCGATTCTTGCATCACTTGCCGGAACAAACGAACCAATTTGCGCCATAACCACAATAAGTGCTACTTGACGCATATATGTCGATTTACCTGCCATATTGGGTCCTGTAATAAGCATAAGTCTACTAGCAGATATGTCAAGATAAACATCATTTGGAACAAAATATGTATCTTTAACAAACTGTTCAACAACAGGATGTCTTCCATCTTTTATATCAAGAACATTACTATCGTCAATTTCCGGTTTAACGTAGTTGTTTTTAGCAGCAACCGCTGCCAAACTATTATAGACGTCAATAGTTGCAACAAGATTCGCGCTTTTTCTTATTCTTTCACTTTGTTCTGCAATTTTTTGTCTAATTTCTTGGAACAAATTATATTCAAGCGCACATACCTTATCTGCAGCACCAAGAATAGTTGCTTCAACATCTTTGAGTTCTTGAGTGATATATCTTTCACAGTTTGAAAGTGTCTGCTTTCTAATATACGAATCAGGAACCAAATTTATCAAGGATTTAGTAACCTCAATATAGTAACCAAAAACTTTATTATAATTAATTTTAAGCGTTTTTATTCCCGTCGCTTCTCTTTCCTGTTGTGTGATTTTTTCAATCCAAGTATGACCGTCTGTCATAATTGAACGAAGATTATCAACCTCAGAGTTATATCCCTCAAGAATAATTCCACCATCCCTTACAGAGAAAGGAGCATCTTCTTTAATGGATTTTTGAATGAGATTGTATATATCCGAAAGAGTATCGAAATTCTCAAATATCTTTTTAAGTTCTTCGCTCTTACAGTCCGCAATTAGAGTTTTAATTTCCGGAAAAACAGAAATTGTATTACAAACAGCTCGCAAATCCTTTCCGTTTGCAGTACCGTATATAATTTTTGTCAAAAGTCTTTCCAAATCGAGAACATCATTAAGCAATGTTTCAAGCTCTTGACGTTTGATAAAATCACAATAAAGCTCTTCTACCGCACTCTGTCTTCTCAAAATTTGCGAAGATTTCAAAAGTGGATGTTCAACCCATTGGCGAAGCAATCTTGCGCCCGGTGCTGTTTTTGTTTTATCAAGCACCCAAAGAAGTGAGCCACGCTTTTCTTTGGTTCGCATGGTTTCACAAAGTTCAAGATTTCTTCTTGAGTTAACGTCAATCTCCATAAACTGACCAGTTTCATAAACTTTTAGGTCTTTTATATTTGTGTTATTGGTTTTTTGCATTTCTGCAAGATAGTTAATCAATGCCCCAATAGAACAAATGATTGATTTTCTACCATCCCAAGCACTTCTTTCACTTTCAAATGACATACGAAGTATATCATAAGCAGAATTGTAGTCAAATCTAAATGCTTGATCATCTGAAACAAGAGATGAAACTCTTTCTTTAATAAACTGTCCTTTATCGCGGAGTGTATCAAGAGAAATGTTAACAATTATCTCACTTGGTCTATATGTTGAAAGCTCAGTATTGAGCTTTGAGATCATTTCCTTGCCCGAAAATGATGTTGCAAATGCTTGTCCTGTGGATACATCCGCAAAACAAACGCCAACTTCATCAGTATCAAAACAAATTGCACAAAGGTAATTATTTTGATTTTCATTAAGAAGATTGGATTCAATAAGCGTACCAGGTGTAACTATTCTTGTTACATCACGACGAACAAGACCCTTAGCAAGAGCGGGATCTTCCATCTGCTCGCAAATTGCAACCTTATATCCCTTTTCAATAAGTCTTCCTATGTAGGTTTCAGAGCTATGGTAAGGAACACCGCACATAGGCGCGCGCTCCTCCTCACCGCAATCTCTACCCGTAAGAGTTAATTCAAGCTCACGAGATGCAAGAATTGCATCGTCAAAGAACATCTCATAAAAATCACCCAAACGGTAAAAAAGGAGAAAATCTTTATATTTATTTTTTATTTCAAAGTATTGTTCCATCATTGGTGTCATATGGACAATCCTCCTTATCTAAAAAATGTGTATATCAGTGGCACTGAGAGTGACAAGTTGCACAGTTGTGTGTGCAAGCAGTTTTGGGGTCTTCACCTGTAATTGCACAAGTAATTGTGTTGTTAACCTCGTTCATAAGTTCATTAACTTCAACCTGAATTTGATTCAAATGAAGGAATGATGCGTTTGTAACAATTGCTTGATACAATTCATTAATTCTTTCGTTAATGGCATCAATTGTGAATCCGTCCTTATCATCTTTAAGCATTTCGGACTGAAGTGCCTGTTGCTGTACCTCATATTCTTTAAGAGCATTTTGAAGTTCAACATCGTTTTCATAATCCTTTTTAGCTTCTTCAAATTCAACAAGTCTGTGGTCCTTAGCGATTGCCTCGCCAAGTTTTTTTGCAAGTTCAAAAATTTCCATATTATCTCCTTATACCTTTTCTCCAACAAGAGCAAAGGTTTCGCATTTTGTAATTTTAATGTTTAAATATTTTCCCATATCATCAGCAGTACCCTCAAAAAGTACAATTTTATTGCCTTCAGTGCGTCCACTCATAACATCGGGGTTATTCTTACTTGGACCATCGCAAAGCACACGAATAGTTTGTCCAAGATGCTTTTGATTTATTTCATAAGCAATGTCATTTTGCAAAGCAAGTAATCTATTAAATCTTTCAGATTGAACAGTGTTGGGTATTTGATTTTCCATTTCTGCAGCGGGTGTGCCTTTTCTTGGAGAGTAAATAAACGAATATATCATATCGTATCTAACTCGTCTCAACGCCTCAAGAGTGCCTTCAAAATCTTCTTCAGTTTCGCCTGGGAAACCAACGATAATATCCGTTGTGATAACTATATCAGGAACCTTTGCCTTCATATAGTCCACAATTTCCATATATCTATCAAGCTGATAATGACGATTCATTGCTTTTAATATACTGTCACTTCCTGATTGCAAGGGCAAATGGAATTGCTTGGCAACATTTTTGTTATTAGCAATAACATCAACCAGTTTTTTCGTGGCATCCTTGGGATGACTTGTCATAAAGTGAAGCAAAAAATCCCCCTCGATGTGAGCAAGCTCTTCAAGTAAATCCGCAAAATCATAATCAAATCCCATATCCTTGCCATAAGAATTTACGTTTTGACCAAGAAGAGTGATGTCCTTATATCCTTGTGCAACAAGACCTCGAACTTCTGCAATAATCTCTTCTTTTCTGCGGCTTCTCTCTCTACCTCTAACGTAAGGAACAATGCAATATGTACAGAAGTTATTGCAACCGTACATAATTGAAACCCATGCACGATAATTGCTTTCTCTTCTAATTGGAAGCCCCTCTGCAACGGAATATTCCTCATCCGTGCAATAAAGTCTTTTTCCCTTTTTAATCTTTTGAGAAAGTAATTCAGGTAACTTGTGAATAGCAGAAGTTGAAAATACAAAATCAACGTAAGGATATTTAAATTTTATATCATTGGCTCTATGCTCCTGCGTTACCATACAACCGCAAACCGCAATAACAAGTTCAGGATTTTTATTTTTGATGTGCTTGTATTGTCCAATAGTTGAAAGTGCTTTGAGTTCCGCGTGTTCACGAATAGCACATGTATTAACAACAATAAGATATGCTTTTTCGGGTGATGACAAAATTTCATATCCCATAGCTTCTGCCATACCTGCTATTTTTTCACTATCCGCTTCATTCTGTTGACATCCAAACGTCATCACGAATGCGCCTCTGCGAAAACCGTTCTCAATAGCAAAGCGGTCATTTTCCTCTTTGATTTGAGTCATATATTTAATTTGTTGTTCTATTTCTTCCTTCGGTAAAATTTTTGTCTTCAAAACATACCTCTCCATATTACATAATATATCATTTTAATATTATATACCAACAACATCAAAAAGTCAAGTTTTTTATCTTGATTTGCCCGTATTTTTGCATTATTTTAATAAAAATTGCTTTGTTTATTGACACAGTGAATAAATTAATGTATAATATTAAAGAATTTGCCGAGAAAGGAGACAATCTATGATACTAATTATTGCCGAAAAGCCAAGCCTTGCACGTAATATAGGCGCAGGTATTGGAAAAATGAGCAACCGAAACGGATATCTTGAGGGAAACGGATATCTAATCACTTGGGCATTTGGCCATTTATTTTCACTTGCTGATATTGAATATTATAGTCCTTCTCCTGACGGCACAAATAAGTGGACTATGCAAAACCTTCCCTGCTTTCCAAGAGAGTTTGTATTTGAACTCAAAAAGGATTCCAAAAAGCAGGTTGATGCAGGCGTTATAAAGCAATTTAATATTATAAAGCAACTTTGTAACCGCCCCGACGTTGATATGATTGTCAATGCAGGTGACGCAGACCGCGAAGGTGAAATTATAGTTAGACTTTGCATTCAAAATGCCCTTGATACCAAAAAAGAAATTCGCCGTCTCTGGCTTCCCGACCAAACACCTCAAACAGTTGCAAAGGCATTAACCGAAATGAAGCCCGACTATGAGTACAATAACCTCGCAAATGAAGGATTAGCACGAACTTATATAGACTGGTTATACGGTGTGAATTTAACCCGATATGCAACTCTTAAAACAGGTACTCTTTTGCGTGTTGGCAGGGTTATTGTTCCAATAGTTAAAGCCATTTATGATAGAGATATGGCAATCAAGAATTTCGTTCCCGAAACTTACTATATTATTTCAAGCAAGGAATTTACAAATGGTGAGGTAATAGAACTTAACGGTAAAGAGAAGTTTCCCAAGGATCAACTATATAAGGCACAAGAGCTTTGTGATAAATACAATGCTTCAACCGCTATAGTAACTAATGTTAAAAGAAAAAAGGAAACTCTTCATCCTGGAAAATTATATTCTCTTTCAAAATTACAAAATGTTCTTGGTAAAAAATATAAAATGTCAATGAAGCATAGTTTGGATATCATTCAAAAGCTTTACGAAAACGGTTATTTAACCTATCCAAGAACCAACTCTGAATACCTTGCAACAAGTGAGCAAGGCAAAGTTAAAACCATTCTTGAAAGCTGCAAAAAGCTTGGCTATCCAGTTGAATTCAAGTTTTCAAAAAAGATATTCGACGATTCAAAAATCGAATCACACTCTGCTCTTACACCAACTTATAAAATCCCGGATTCTTCAAAACTTACTCCTGACGAACTAAAGGTATATTCTACAGTTTTCCGCAGATTTATCGCAGTTTTCTGCTCTGAAGAATGTATTGTTGAGCGTAGTGAAATAACAATCAAGGTTGGCGAATATGAAGAATTCTCTATCAAGGGCACAGTTATTGTTCAAAAAGGTTGGACCAAATACGATGACTACACTCAAAAGGATAAAATTCTTCCTAAACTTGCTAAAGGTGATATAGTTAACATAAACTTTAAGCCTACCGAAAAAGAAACTGCGCCCCCCAAGCATTACACCATAGAAACCTTAAATAATTATCTCAAGAATCCTTTTAAAGAAGATAAAGCTGCTAAGGATGACAAATCACAGTTTGATGATAATTACAATGCCGATGACTCAGAGGATTACAAAGCAATTTTCGAGGGTCTTGAGCTTGGTACTGAGGCAACTAGAACTGGAATTATTGATAATGCTCGAAATAGCCAATATATTAATCTCAACAAAGATGTTTATACCATTCTGCCAGGCGGAATATTCATGATTGAATCGCTTATTAGAATGAACATAAACATGGACAAATACAAAACAAGTCAACTTGGACAAGCGCTTAAGAAGGTTTATCGCGGACAAATCGAAATTGAAGATGCCATTAAACTAACAGAAAATGAACTTTCTCAAATTTTTGATTCCAAAGATATAGCTATAGAACTTGATACGGATAGTGGTTTTGTTGGTGACTTAGTTGGCAAATGTCCTCTTTGTGGAGGCGAAGTAAAGAGAATGAAATACAACTATTGTTGTATGAATTACAAAGAGCAGGGGTGCAAATTCTCTGTTGGTGCATACATCTTAGGACGTTCAATTTCAAAATCAAACGTACAAATTCTCCTTGCCGAAGGCAAAACCTCTAAAATTCAAGGATTCACCTCTAAAAACGGCAAAAAATTCGATGCCTTCTTAAAATTGCAAGATGGCAAGGTCGTATTCGACTTTTAAATATAAATCCCCTCTTTTTAACACAAAAAGCAACAATAAAATATACTATTATTACAATAATTTTATTGTTAGAAATTTTTCCTTTTATTTTTTTGCTTGCTATTGATTAAAGCAATCTAAAACAAGGAAAAAATATACCTATATAATTGATAAGACTTTACGCTTATCTTTTGGAGGTGTAAAATGAGTGTTAAAAGAGGAGATATTTTTTATGCGGATCTAAGTCCCGTAGTTGGCTCTGAGCAAGGAGGTCTGCGTCCGGTTTTAATTGTTCAAAATGATGTAGGAAACAAATACAGTCCGACCGTTATCGCGGCTGCTATTACATCAAAAATGGGCAAAGCACATTTGCCAACACATATTGATATTCATGCAAGCAATGTTGGTCTGGCAAAAGACTCAGTTGTTTTGCTTGAACAAATAAGAACTATCGATAAACAACGGCTAAAAGAAAAAATGGGACATCTTGATGAAACAACAATGAATGAAGTTAATACTGCAATAGCAGTTAGCTTTGGACTCAATCCGCCATCGCAATTCAATAATATTTGAAATTTGTTAACAAAAAACACTTGATTTTCTTTTGATAATAGTGTAAAATACAGTTGTTGACTAATCAACAAACACATTGTGGGAGATACAAATGAAATTCACTCAAAACTATATCGTGCGTTGGCACGATACTAATGCCAATCGCGAAATAACACCATCTGCAATATTAACATTAATGCAAGAAACAACAAATCAACATATTAAAACTATTTACCCATCGTTAGAATATATCCGCGACGAACTCCACCAAGCTTTTATTCTAATCAAAGTCTATATGAGATTTTACGAGCCAGCGCACGCTTATGAAAGCCTCACCGTGGAAACCTGGACTGGTATTGAATCAAGAGGATTTACCTTCTATCGTAGCTTTTCAGTAAAAAGAGGAGAAGTTTTAATAGCAGATGCACTCACTACGTGGTGCCTTTTAGATACTGAAACTCATAAGCTTCTCCCTGTTAGCAAATTTGAAAACAATTTTGTAGACGAGCCTTCTCTTGAGGTAAGCATGCCAAGAAAAATTAAATTTCCTGTAGATGCTAACTTAGAATTTGTTGGGAAAAGAAAGATTGTTTATAGTGATATTGATTACAATAAGCATATGAATAATACCCACTATCCCAATATGATAATCGACTTTCTTCCCTCACCCGAAAATTATCGAGTGAAAGAATTAATGCTTTCTTTTGTTCAAGGAGCATTGTATAACGATGAAATTGTAGTACACAGTGTTAAAGAAGATAAAACATTTTACTTTAAAACCCTAAACCCCGAGGGAAAAACATGTCTTGAAGCATTTTTGGTAACAGAAAATCAAGAATTTGAAATTAAATAGAATAATTAACCTCCGTTTATCATATAGTTTATTAACTATTAAAACAACGGAGGTAAAATTTTATGAAATCAATCAAAATCACGTCTATTATTCTATTTCTGGCAGTAGTACTTTTAAGTGTTTACATTGGGGAAAAGCAAATCAATTCAAAAATCGAACAAAGTATCCAAGAAAATTATCAAACGGAAATTGATGCATTGAAGGAAAAGTTAAACAATCAATCAAATCTTATTAATTCTATTATCAACATTGGAAATAAACCAAGCAATACAACAACTACTAACCCAAGCGCTACAAAAGACACAACTACAACAACATCAAAAAATACTACAACCACTTCCCCCGTTGAAGATGAAGAGTTATTTGAATATATTAAAGAAAACGGTGGTATCACAATTACGAAATACATAGGCAAGCAAACAAACGTATCAATCCCTAACAAAATAGAGCAGCTCCCAGTTCTCAAAATTGGAGAAAATGCCTTTGCTGATAGCAAGGTAAAAAGCGTCACACTCCCCTCATCTTGTGAAGAAATAGATTGGTTTGCTTTTTACGGTTGCTATTCTTTAACATCACTTTATATTTCAAAAGAAGTAAATACAATAGGTTACGGTGCTTTTGACTCTTGTTCAAAAAGCTTAACCATATACTGTGAGCGTAATTCTTATGCTCAAAAATATGCTCAAAGCTTTGGAATAAAATATTCAATCTTTCAATAGATAAAAATAGTGTGATGATTTCTCATCACACTATTTTTTATTTTACTATATCAACAAGTTGGTCGTATTCTTCAATACTTGTGGTTCCTTCCAAAACTCGCTCACAAGTATGGCTAAGAACAGTTGTCATATCTCTTGCAACTATAGCTCCAACCTTTTCACTTGTAAAGTCGTCTGACATTATGATATCTCTGATTTCATCTGTTAGCACCATGATCTCAAAAACACCTATTCGACCGAGATAACCTGAATTATTACAGTATCTACATCCAACTGGCTCATAAATCTCTCTTGGTTGATCAATTCCAAGCAATGTCATTTCTGCAGGAGTAGTAATTTTAGACGCCTTACATTTAGGACAAAGCTTTCTGACAAGTCGCTGTGAAATCGCACCAAGTAAAGAATCGGCAACGAGATATTTAGGAATACCCATATTAATAAGTCTTGTTATAACACCTGCAGCGTCATTAGTATGAATTGATGAAAGAACCAAGTGACCCGTAATAGCGGCTCTTGTTGCAATCTGTGCAGTTTCTTCATCACGAATTTCACCAATCATTATAATATTGGGGTCCTGACGCAAAAAGCTACGGAGCGCAGCAGCAAATGTCAGATTTGCTTTAGTATTAACCTGAACCTGATTGATGCCGTCAATTTCATTTTCGACAGGATCCTCAACCGTCATAATATTGGTATCTTCCTTTGCAAGATAACGAAGGAAGGTATACAGTGTGGTTGACTTACCACTTCCTGTAGGACCTGTTAGCAAAATAATTCCGTGTGGACGGGTAATCATACCCATAATCAAATTCTTTTGCTTATCAGAAAAACCAAGCATTGACATATCGCTAGAACTGAACGCACGGCTATAAATACGAATAACAACCTTTTCACCGTGAATTGTTGGAATAGTAGAAACACGGAAATCGTATGTATTCCCCTCAATTGTAAGACTAATTTTACCATCTTGTGGAATTCTTCGCTCTGCAATATTTAACTCTGCCATAATCTTATATCGCGCAAGCATTGCAGGATACAGTTGAGGTGAAAGATCGTCAATTTTTTGAAGCTTGCCATCAATTCTAAAACGAATAAATACAGATTTGCTAAATGGTTCAATATGAATATCACTTGCTCCGCGATTGATAGCATCTATCAAAATCGAGTCACAAAGCTTAATAACGGGCGCATCAATGGGAGCATCAGGGTCAATTTCCTCTTTTTCAGTGTTGTTTTTGATATACTCGTCCATTGCCTCGTTCTGCTGAATTTTATTATTCGCATAGTCAAGGATAAGCTTCATCTGCTTAGGTGGACTAATAATAAACTCAATTTTTCTACACCCTTGAGTTAATATCTCGTTAAACTCTTCAATTTTAAAAGGATTTGAACCGAGAATAACCAGAACATCATCTCTAATTTCAAAAGGCACACCTTGATATTCGAGCAAGAGATCTCGCGGATATTTTCCAACAAATTCAAGATCAATTTCAGAAAGCTGACAAAATCTATATTCCAATCCAAGAAAATCCGCAAGAGCGCGATAGATAGTTTCTTCATCAAGCACCTTATCCTTAGCAAGCTCAAGATACATAGGTGTTTCCAAAGAATTTGCTTTAACTCTATACTTTTCGGAAATTTCGGATGAAATAATAAATTCTTCAATAAGATATTTTGAAAATAATTTATTAAAAATCATTTTTAGGCCTCCTTATACGGCACTCATCATAGACATCATAGGTACAAGAACTGAAAGCACTACCAGACAAACCACTCCACCGAGCAAAAGAATACAAATCGGCTCAATCGCGGCAACTGCCTTGGCAATACTTGACTCAACCTGCTCATCAAAGTAACTTCCCGTTGATTCAAGAACCTCTTCAATATTGCCACTATTCTCTCCAACTCTAATCATTTGCGTTAAAATCGGCGGGAACAATCCCGTTGCAGCTATTGAAGCGGCAATACTACGGCCACGCTTAACTTCTTCAACCGTGAAATCAAACTTCTTCTTCAAAACCTCGTTACCGAGCATTTTCTGAAGATTTTCAAGCACGTCAATCATATTCATTCCACTCGAAAGAAGGATAATAAACGCTCTTGAAAAACGCGCAGTAATCAAATTTTTCTGAACTGTAGAAATTATGGGTATCTTTAGCATTAAAACATCCTTAACGTATCTTCCGATTTTGGTTTTAAAGAAACCAATAACCAAAAAAACAAGCAAGAACGCACCAGGAAGAAGAATAAAAATATAGTCCTGAACAAACGTGGAAATGCTCATTACGATTCGTGTGATAGCAGGCACTTCTCCACCAAGTTGACTAATAGTTGATTCAAAATTAGGAAGAACAAACAAGCAAAGGAATATTACCACAACAACAATCATACATATAAGCAGCGATGGATACACCATTGCAGAAGATGCCTTCTTTTTTATCTTTCTGTCATTTTCGTAATAATCCGCCATATTCGTCATAACTTTATCCAAAGAACCACTCACCTCACCAATGGCAACCATGCTAATGAAAAAGCGCGGAAAAACCTTTGGGTGCTTGGCAAAAGCATCGGAAAGCAAAACTCCCGATTCAACATCAAGATATATGGCTTGTAAAACATTCCTAAACGGAATGCTAAATTTTTGTTTGTGTAAGCTGTTCAGACACTCACTAAGTGGTATACCCGCCTTGAGCATAACCGAAAACTGTCTGAAAAACATAATTACTTCATTGAACTTAACTTTGCTGCTAATTGCAAAAAACTCATTTTGCTTTTCTTCCTTTATAGCGGTAAAGGTAAGCAAATGAATTTTATCTTGACGCATTTGCGCACGCAAGCTAAGGGCATCACTCGCCTCTCGAACAACAACCTGACGTTCTCCTGACGAGTTAATCACCTTACATCTATATAAAGGCATTAAAGAAGTACCTCCCAATAAATTGTCATAAATGTTTCACCAAAGATTGCCATAAGTCCAATCCCCAAAAGAAGATAAGGACCGAATGCAATCTCTGCTTCTCTCTCTGTTTTGGATGTTTTAATTTTGATTATCTCAATTATTGAGCCTAACAATGTTGCAATAATGATGGCAATCAAAAGGGGTAAAACTCCAACCAAAAATCCACCAATACCTACAAGGTAAATATCTCCGGATCCCAAAGCATCCTTTTTCAAAACCAATTTAGCAACTAATTTGATTGCACCAAAGAAACCAAATCCAAACAAAGCGCCAAATATGTATTCCCAAATATCACCTCTTAACACAGCGCAGCGGTAGAATGTGATAAACACCGCAATCGCACCGTATAACACAAGGGTGATATCATAAATATCGCGTGTTTCGTGGTCAATTCCTGCAATAACAATAAACAGGAAAATCAAAAGCATAAGGGCTATAAAAATCGGTAACGTCTTGTTGCCATCACCGTATTGCAAATATGCAAACATAAATCCAAGGCCACCAAAAATTTCGCAAAGGAATGAAAACACACCTATTTTTGCCTTGCAATTTCTACATTTTCCACCGAGGAAAATATAGGACAAAATCGGAATATTATCAAAGCCCTTAATCGTTTTTTCACAACTCGGACAATATGAATCTGGCTTAACTATTGAAAGTCCTTGGGGCGCACGGTAAGCAATAACACCCGCAAAGCTTGCAAAAACTGCGCCAAATATAAATGAAAAAATAGCACATAAAATTCTAAGTTCAGGCATTGAATGTTACCTCCTTGTCAACTAAAATAATAGCAGTTTTATTATTTTTATTAAAGTTAGCCAAATCTTTCTTTGCAAAAATCATATATCTCATTATCAAAATTGAGGTTGCCGTAATAATAACGGTCATAATGAACGTGAGAATAATAACGATTGCAAGAGCGTAACCCTTTTGTTTTTTATTCTTGTTCATCAGTTACCCCTCCTCTTGTACCGCAATTTAAATTCTCAACTAAAATTTTCTTGTCAGGAGATGTTATGGACTTGATAACCAACTCGTTGGATTCTGTTATTCGATATTCAATTTTGTAATGAGATTTATTATATACTCTAACGGGAGAAAATTTTGAAGTTAAATATCCCGTATATGATTCAATAGCTCCCTCACCCTTAAAATAATAATAAGCCCATCCTTCAGCCTCTCCTTCACCCAAGCCATACTTATCCCAATAAGCTTCAATATCCTGGCAGACCATTTTGATTTTAACGTATTCTTCTTGGCGGGCAACCACTTTTCTCATAGCAACTATGGTTGACAGCAATGCAAACATTGTTATGGACAACACAGTTATCGCGACCAAAACTTCAACCAAAGTAAGTCCTTTTTTAGTTTTTTTCATAACCACAACTCACTAAAAAGTGATTCTCCCTTCTTCAAGAATTTTTACTTATTTTCAACCCTCTTAATTCCAAAATTCACATAAATTGGTTCATCGGAATCAATATCATAATATTCTATTTGTTTCTTCTCAACATCAAATTCGTGCTTTGAAGCAACAAGTAAAAATCTACTTAAAATTTCCTTTTCTGTTTCAAATTCGAAATCATAAGAAGTAACTAACTCCTTGTCCGAAACCATAATCATTGTGCACACTTTTTCTTTAATATAAAAATAAACGTAAGTGCCCTTGTAAGCAAGCTTTTCACCAAGAAACATTCCAAGAGGTTGAACACCTACAAACTCAGTATTAAGCAATTTTTCAATCTTGTTAAATGATTCAACAATTTTATTTGGAATATAATATGTGTTGAACATATAACCAATTCCGCTCTTATATGAGTTGCTTATTGGAACAAAAGAATCTTGGTTTGTCTTCAATTTCATCTCTTTTTTGTAAAGACTATTTGCTTGGAAAGAGCTTTTCACTGGCAAAAAAAGACTATTTTTATATATTTCTGCACATCTCAAAAGAAGAAGTGGCGATTGAAGTTTCTTTATATCAAGTTCTTTAAGTTGCTGCTTAATTGTCTCAACAAGCGGTTCAACCTGGGCAACAACTCCGTCCTTAAGAGGATGCGCCTCAAGGTCGATAAATATCTCCTTGTCTGTTTGTTTATTATCCTTAATAAAATAAATTCTCAAATAACCATTGCCAAAATTAGAATATTCAAATATACATTGATTTTGAGCCATTACTATTCCTCCTCTTATGCTATTCCTAAGATAAATTCGAATTCTTTGCCGCTTTCAAATATCATCTTGCATTTTATAAAGCCACCTTCTTGTTGTATTGAAAATACAGATAATCTAGTATTAGAAAAAATGGTTTTACCCGAAGTATTTTCTTTTATATTCCCATCATTATCAATCTCAAAAACCGTATTTTTGCTTTTGTTATACAAATCAGGAAAAGTCATTGTAAGGTTGTCGGGAGAACACCCATCATCGACTAATCCCCTCAAATACTTCTCAATATTTTTCGCCATATCGATATCTTCTGCCTCTTCAAGAAGGTTGCCCGAAACATTTGTCATAAAAACCATAGTTGTACCAACCATAGTTAATACTATTGCAGAAATTGCAATAACCACGATTATTTCCACAAGTGTAAATCCATTTTTCTTCTGCATTATGGGCACTCCTTTCTTTACAAGATAATTTGTTAAAACATCGACAAAAATTCGCATTTTACTACATAATAAATTATATCACCAAATATAATAATTGTCAATACTTTAAGGGGATTTTATCCCCTTGTTCAATTAATACAATTAATACTTTCGGTATATTTTAAATCATAGCAAATAAGCTCTTTATCCTCTAAATTCTCGCTATGCATTTTCACCGCAGTTATTTGACTATTCTCATAGGTTTTGTAATAGTATATACCCTCCTCCGTATCACAACAGCTCATATATTGTGTCCTTTCAAATTGATTTTCAAATATTACACACCCCTCCACCTGCTCAACTGTGCCTAAAATATGCAAAAATTGACTAACTGAGCTAATCTTATCAACAGGAATTATGGAATTCAATTTAGTGAAAGCAACCTTAACAAATCTTGACATTGAAGAAAAATCTCCCGGCAAACCAATCCCTCCCATTCCTCTGCTATAAGCTTTCAATTCAATCTTGTTTGAAAAAGTATTTTTGGGGTCAAGATTCGAAAGCCCCATATAATTATTCAAATTCATCATTTGATATTCAAACGGTGGATTGTTAGTAAGCACACCGATAGTATTTCTATGAATTTTCATTCCCTCTCTCATACATTCAAGAACAATGCTTTTTTCTTTGTCCGCTATCAACCAATGAAGTTGAGCATTTTCCAATTTATCATTAAATGGAATATTCACTAAATTGATTTCTTTCAATATCTCATCACACTCATCAACTGTTTTGCATTTTGAAAGCAAATACGGTATTAGCTCATATGGTGCAAGGTTTATTTTTCCGCTAATTGCTTCTCCGTAATAAGCATTACCCACAAAATTTAGTCCTGCAATACTCAACCCATATTCATTTGTGGCATCAAAATATAATGGATAATTTTCAACCATCACTGCCATCCCAATAATTGCATAATGGCTTTCTGTTGCTTCCTCCATTTTAAATTTAAACACATAGTTTCTCGGTGTAATAGTTACACACTCACCGTATCTCTTTTCAAGATCTAAAGTTCTTCCAAAATAATGTCCTTTTGCATTAAAGCTTATCGCAGTACACATATTATCACATCCTTTCATATGATTTTTGACATTTAGATTATCAAAAATACAAGAGCGATGGCATTAAGCCACCGCTCAAAAACATTAAGTTCTTTTATCAAATTTTGTTGAACATTTTACGCAGGTAATTGTTATCTTTCCCCTACCTTTAGGAACTCGCAACCAGGTTTTACATTTAGGACAACGATAAAACTTATGTGTTTTTCTCTGCTTCCATCTTGTTTTAGTCATATTGATTGCACCAAGATATTTTTTATTCTCTTGTGTTCTTTTATAAACCTTTTTGGAAAGAATTCTAAAATATGCATATACCATTAATCCATAAGTGATTAATGAAAATATCAATTTAAGAATTCCTTGTGGCAAAAATCCATATATCAAAAAGACTACTATTGAAAGAATCAAGCTATGCTTTGCAAGATCGTCAAAACCGTTTCTACCATAGAAAAACGCTCTCATCTTCCCTGCTATTCTAAACAAGAAATTTCTCATAAAACACTCCTTATTCTGTTCTAAGCGCAATTACAGGATCTTTTTTGGATGCTGTCTTTGATGGGAACAATCCTGCAATAAATGTGAGTCCCATACTGATAGCAACAAGAATTATCGCCGGAACGGGTTCAAGAACTGCCTGAAGATTTGCAATACCTGTGAAATGATAAAGTATTATATTTATTATTACTATCAATCCAAGCGAGCAAATGATACCAATCATACCAGCAACAAATCCCACGAACAGCGTTTCTGCGTTAAATACTCGAGCAATATCCTTCTTAGAAGCACCAATCGCACGAAGAATACCAATTTCCTTCGTTCTCTCAAGAACAGAAATATAAGTTATAATACCAATCATTATAGATGATACAATAAGTGAAATTGCAACGAAAGCAATAAGCACGTAAGAAATAGCATCGATAATTGTTGTTACTGAGCTCATAAGAAGAGCCACAGTATCGGAATAAATAATTTTATCATCTTCATTCTGTTGATTATTATATTCCGCAATCAGTTCATTAATTCTTTCTTTTGCTTCAAAATCCTTAGGATAAATAGAAATTGACGTTGGATTTTCAATATCAATATATCCGAGTGCCTCAAGATTTTCCTTGTAAGTATTAGTTGTTACTTTATTCTCGTTAAGATGCTTGATAATCATATTCATCAAGGATTCTGCGCTTGTGGGAACATATTGCAAAATCAAATCCTTAAGATATGGCATATTCAATTGCTCCACAAGAGCATCAATAATAAATGTAGTATCAATTCCCGGATATTTTTGAATAATCTCCTTTATCATTGGGAAATCGTCCATTGTGTATCCCTTAGAATCAAATCTAATTCCTGTGAACATATCAACATCTGGATTTTTGAGTTGTGCCTTTACAACAGCACTATTATTACTTTTTTTAATAACCTCATCCTTAAGACTCGAAAGGTATCCTATGGTTCCGATATTTGCCATATTCATTGAATCGTCGGTCGGGCGAACGATACCAACTATCTTTAACTCCATTGCAGAATCAAGTCGTTCCTTAAAGCCCTTATCATTATCTGTTAGCTTAACTATTTTATCACCCTCAAGCGCGTAATGGTCGCTATTGAGCAACACCTTGAAATCAAAATCATATATTTCCTCATAGGTGTAATCTGTTGCAGGAATATCAATATCGATCTTATTGCCCGACAACTGTGCCTTTATTGCTGCCTCCATATATTCTTGTATTTCAGCAAAGTCACGAATACCCAAAACATAAAGAGTATAGTCAGAAATCTGATTATTCTCATCAACAATCAAAACGATTTCGTTTGACTTTTCAGGATATTTACCATCAATAAGCTCATATTCACTTTTCAAATGACCGAGATCTCCTACGAGCTCTGTCCAACCTGTAACACTACCCATAGATGATCCCATCATAGTACTCATACCAAGCATCATATCCTGAGACGTTCCCGTAACTCCCATTGAGGAATACATTTCTTCAAGGCCTTGTGAACTGTTCCTATAGCTACCATCCTCTAACTGCAAATAGATATTCCAGTTTGGAGAATAATCATATTTAATATCAGTCACCAAATCCTGTATTTCTCTATTGGAATCAAGAAAAGCTTTGAATTTCTCAAGATTATTAGTTGCAGCAGAGTCCGTCATCATAGTCATCATCTGTGCCATTATTTGACTAGAATAAACCTTGCCAGGCTCACGCTTTTGATTGGCAGATTCAGCAGCCTGCATCATTGAAGCCATCATAGTAGTTGGATCCATCGTATTCTGCATAATCTGTAATGGATATGACGACATAGTACTTTCTTCAATCGACTTAATATATGCATTAACACCCGTTGAAACAGCAAGAATGAGCGCAATACCAATAATACCAATTGAACCCGCAAACGAAGTTAAAAACGTTCTTCCTTTTTTTGTCATCAAGTTGTTAAAAGAAAGTGACATTGCAGTCCAAAATGACATTGAGGCCTTCTTTTTCTTAATAACTGTATTTTTGTTGGCTTGCAAAGCGTAAAACTCTTCCATATCAATTTTACCATCATATGGGTTGGAGTCACCAACAAGATTTCCATCACGAAGATTGATAATTCTTGAAGAATATTGCTCCGCAAGCTCAGGGTTATGCGTAACCATAATAACAAGTCGATCTTTTGCAATTTCCTTCAAAAGATCCATTACCTGAACGCTTGTTTCGGAGTCAAGTGCACCCGTAGGCTCATCCGCAAGCAAAATATCAGGATTATTAATAAGCGCACGCGCAATAGCAACTCTTTGCATCTGACCGCCAGAAAGCTGATTGGGACGTTTATTCATTTGGGAGCGAAGACCAACTTTATCAAGAGCTTGGACAGCTCTTTTTCTTCTTTCGTTTTTAGATACACCACTTAGTGTCAATGCAAGTTCTACATTTGCAAGAACCGTTTGGTGTGAAATAAGATTATAACTTTGGAAAATAAAACCAATAGAGTGATTTCTATAGGTATCCCAATCTGAATCCGTATAATCTTTTGTTGAAGTGTTATTTATTATAAGATCACCACTTGTGTATTGGTCGAGACCTCCAACAATATTAAGCAAAGTAGTCTTACCACACCCTGATTGTCCAAGTATTGAAACAAATTCGCTTTCACGGAATTTAATACTAACACCCTTTAGTGCCTCAACCGCAGCCTCGCCCTTTCCATACGTTTTTCTTATATTTTTAAGTTCTAACATAATGTCTCCTACTATATAATGTATTTTTTTGCAATCGTATATTATCATTTCAACCTTAAAAATTCCTTAAAATAATACACTATGTCAAAAATAACTAAAAACCGAGTTCAAAATTGTTGCTTAGTAACAAAATTTACAATATATTGATTTTTCCTATTGACACAACCACAATATATAGTTATAATTAAACTGTCGAATTTTAGCGCGTTTATATATATGAATTAAATTTCTAAGGAGGTTACTATGAAAATTATCAAAAGAAATGGCTCAGAAGTGATATTTGATCCCAACAAAATTATTATCGCTATAACCAAAGCTAACGAAAGCGTTGTACCAAGCGCACGAATGACAGAAATCCAAATTAAAAGAATAGCAGAAGATGTCGAAATGGCAGCACTTCATATGAATAGATCCCTAAATGTAGAAGAAATTCAAGATATGGTTGAAGACCAGATTATGAATCAACGAGCATTTGAGGTCGCGCGTAGATACATCACCTATCGATACAATCGAGCTCTTGTAAGAAAAGCTAACACAACTGACGAGCAAATTCTCAGTCTTATCGAGTGTAATAACGAAGAAGTAAAGCAGGAAAACTCCAACAAAAATCCCACCGTCAACAGCGTTCAACGCGACTATATGGCAGGCGAGGTTAGTAAGGATATCACAAAACGTATTCTTCTTCCTGCAGATATTGTTGAAGCGCATGAAAAAGGAATCATTCACTTCCACGATTCCGACTATTTTGCTCAGCATATGCACAACTGTGACCTTGTAAATCTTGAGGATATGCTCCAAAACGGTACGGTTATTAGCGGAACCATGATTGAAAAGCCCCACAGCTTCTCTACCGCTTGTAACATTGCTACACAAATTATCGCTCAGGTAGCTTCTTGTCAATATGGTGGCCAAAGTATAAGCCTTACTCATCTTGCACCATTCGTTGATGTAAGCCGTAAAAAAATTAGAATTGCTGTTGAAGATGAACTTAGAAGCATAAATCCCGATGTTACCGAAGAAGATATTGACAGAATTACCGAAAACCGTCTTCTTGGGGAAATTAGAAGCGGTGTTCAAACCATTCAATACCAGGTTGTAACTCTTATGACCACTAATGGACAAGCTCCATTTGTAACCGTGTTTATGTATTTGAATGAGGCAAAAAATGATCGCGAAAAACGCGACCTTGCAATCATTATTGAAGAAACCCTTAAACAACGTTATAAGGGAGTAAAAAATGAAAAAGGTGTTTGGGTTACTCCTGCCTTCCCAAAGCTTATCTATGTTTTGGAAGAAGATAATATTCACGAAGATAGCCCCTATTACTATCTCACAAAGCTTGCGGCAAAATGCACTGCTAAAAGAATGGTTCCCGACTATATCTCCGAAAAAATCATGCTCCAAAATAAGATTGATAAAAACGGAGACGGTCATTGCTACACCTGTATGGGATGCAGAAGCTTCTTGACTCCATACATTGATGAAAACGGTCAACCCAAGTATTATGGAAGATTTAATCAGGGTGTTGTAACAGTTAACCTTGTTGATATCGGTCTTTCTGCAGAAGGTGATATGAATAAATTCTGGGAAATATTCGACTCAAGAATGGAACTTTGTCATAGAGCATTGCAATGCCGTCATGAACGCCTTACAGGCACATTGTCAGATGCTGCACCAATCCTTTGGCAGCATGGAGCACTTCTTCGTCTTCCAAAGGGTGAAGTAATCGACAAATATCTTCACGGAGGATATTCTACCCTTTCTCTTGGTTATGCAGGACTTTGGGAATGTGTTCTTGCTCTCAATGGCAAAAAGCTTACTGAACCCGAAGGTGAAGCACTTGGACTTGAAATTATGAGAAAGCTTAATGAATATACCGCCAAGTGGAAGGCAGAGGAATGTATTGACTATTCCCTTTACGGTACTCCTCTTGAAAGCACCACATACAAATTTGCTAAATGCTTGCAAAAACGCTTTGGTACTGTTAAAGGCATTACAGATAAAACCTATATCACTAACAGCTACCATGTACACGTAACAGAAGAAATTGATGCTTTCAAAAAGCTCGCTCTTGAGTCCAAGTTCCAAGCACTTTCTCCCGGTGGCGCAATCTCTTATGTGGAAGTTCCTGATATGCAAAATAACCTTGATGCAGTACTCTCTGTTATGAAGTTCATATATGACAATATTATGTATGCCGAGCTTAACACCAAGAGTGACTATTGCCAAGCTTGTGGATTTGACGGTGAGATTGAAGTTGTTGATGAGGATGGAAAACTCGTTTGGAAATGTCCCAACTGCGGAAACACCGACCAGTCTACAATGAACGTTGCGCGTAGAACCTGTGGCTATATCGGTACACAGTATTGGAATCAGGGCAGAACTCAAGAAATCAAAGAAAGAGTTCTTCATCTTTGATAAGAGGCACTTATGAATTACGCTCTTATTCGTGAAAATGACATAGCCAACGGCCCCGGTGTAAGAACTTCCCTTTTTGTTAGCGGTTGCAGACATCATTGCAAGGGATGTTTTAACCCGGAAACATGGAATTTTAATTATGGTAATCCGTTCACTCAAGCCGAAATAGATAAGATAATAGATGCATCAAGACCATCGTTTATCGAAGGATTAACTCTTCTTGGCGGAGAACCGTTTGAACCCGAAAATCAAGATGCACTTATTGAACTTCTAACTCAGTTCAAGGCTGAATTACCAAACAAAAAGATATGGTGTTATTCGGGCTTTAGTTTTGAAAAAGACCTTCTTCCTAAAGTTAGACAAAATCAAGAAAGCGTTAATAAATTGCTCGAACTTATTGATGTACTTGTTGATGGCAAATTTGTTGAGGAATTAAAAAGTCCCGCACTGCTATTTAGGGGATCCTCTAATCAAAATATAATTGACGTTAAAGCTTCTCTCTCTCAAGATAAAATGATACTTCTTGACGGCGTTTGGGAAAGAAAAATGGGAAGTGGAAACATATATGAATAATAACAATCGCAGACAGATTTTGTCTGCGATTGTTGCTTATATAAATATTTTAGGATTTTGTTTTCCTAAAAATGCAAGTTGCAAAGAATTTTCTACAAGTTCAAACTCTGCAACAAGAGAATGTGGTTTGTTTATCGGATCATCTTGGTGCATAGGCGTAAAATACACATTTTTGCGTGACATTAAAGTAGCTATATTTTTCAAATTTGCAGAAAGAGCATCATTGGATGCTAAACAAATCAACAAGGGATTATTATTTCTCAAATGTGCCTTCGTCGCCATGGTAACGCTTGTATCAGTAATTCCGTTTGCTATTTTGGAGAGTGTATTTCCCGTGCAGGGACACACTACCATAGCATCAAGCTTGATTTTGGGACCAAGCGGTTCTGCGTCCGTGATAGTGTGTATAATTTTCCTGCCACTAATTTCCATAGCCCTTTTTCTAACGTCATCAAAAGAAGCAAATCTTGTGTTCGTATTATACACATTTTCGCTCATAATAGGCAAAATATCATATCCTTTTAATACCAAATCATTCATTATTTCTAACGCTTTCGATATTGTACAAAATGACCCTGTCAAAGCAAATCCAATCAAATTATATCCTCCCTCGTAAGTATGTTAGTTATTATGGTCTTGGCAATTATTTCCCCAGCGCTCACAGGCGCATATCTACCTGGAATTCCAAGTTCCCTATAATATTTTAAGTTATATTCATTCACAAATCTATCATCAATTCCGTAAGGAAATGATGCAAGATCAATAATTAGTGTATTTTCATCTAAAGCATTGATAAACTCTTCGTCCATAACCCTGTGTGGTATGGTGTTAAAAATAATATCGTATTTTTTAGTAATCAGTTTGTTTTTGGCTGATATTTTTAAAGTATTTAAGCCTATTAATTTACTCCACACAAGATTCACATCACATCTTGCCATCACCGTAACAATAGCCCCCTGCGAGCGTAATAAATATGCAAGAATTTTACCAATCCGTCCGCACCCTAATATTGCGATATTAGACCCGTATATACTCTTTTCTATTTTTTCTTTCGCATAATATATTGCCCCCTCTGCAGAAAGAAGCGCGTTTTGAATTTGAAATGGCTCAATGTCCATATAGTCAATAAGAATTCTATTTTTAGCGTATTTGTCCATCATTTTATTAGTCAATTTCCCACCCAAAATAACCGAATTCAATTTTGTCATTTCTATTACATCATCTATTAATATGCTATTTTCATTCATATTCAAATGAATGCTATCATTTGAAATCGGAATTGGCAGAGCAATAATTTTAGCGTCTCTAATTTCATTCTCAATGTTCATTACATCAAAATTAAGATATAGTTTTGAATCAAATCCGTTATTAATCAAATAATCGTTTGCATATTTTTGGCGTAAATCGCCACCCAAAAAAATAATCTTCATATTCCACCTCCTTATCTTTACTACATTATATTGCAAAAGTAAATTATAAGTGACGAATAAAAAGCCCCACCGAAAAAAATCGGTGGAGCTAATCCAATATATTAAAGCATTTTAGCAATTACGGGAACAATGTCTTTTATAACGAGATCCGTAGTATTTATACAAAGATCATAGTTATTCTTATCTCCCCAATCGTTACCAGTATAGTAGTTATAATATTTTGCCCTGTTTTTATCTATTTTTGTAATTTGTTTTCTAATTTCTTTTTCGGTTAAATGCTTCTCGAATTCCTTGTTTCGAGAAATGCATCTTTTAACTCTACTATCCATATCTGCATATACAAATATGCGATAAGGTTTGAGGTCTCTCAAAATAAAGTCAGCACATCTACCAACTATAACACAACTTGATTTTTGAGCAAGCTCTCTTATTATTTCACTTTGTGCAAGATAAATTGACTGCTCTTGCTGAATATAAAAATTATCTGCAATTAACATACTTTGACCAATAGTAATTGGATAAAGGGTGTGTGGCTTACCTTCAAGCACCTCTTGAACGTACTCCTGTGACATTGAAGTTTTTTCGGCAATTGCACAAATTATTTCCTTATCATAATATTCTATTCCAAGCTCCTCGGCAAGTCTTCTTCCAAATTCCCTACCGCCACTTCCAAATTCTCTACCAATAGTTATTATCTTATTCATAATTAAACTCCTTTGCAAAAGAATTATAAAACAATTATAACATTAAAAAAGCATTTTGTCAATAAAAAATAGCCCAATCATTTGATTGGGCTATTATATTTATTTAGATGAATTTCTTCATTATATCTGTTACATTTTCTACAGGCAAAGAAGATGTGATAACAAAGTTAACATCATTCTTAAGCGCAAGGGCTTCAACCTCAAGCAAGAATTTTTCAAAAGCAGCAACGTCTTCATTGCAAATCTTCAAGCAAGAGTCAATGAAAATATCAGTAACGTCGTAGTTGCTTGCCAAAATACCAGCTACAAAGCCAAAAAGTGCCTGAGCATCAGCTACTAAATATTCAACTGTATCTATAAGTCTAACTTGGCTATTAATGTCATAACGCAACTTGTTGCCCTTTTCAATGCAAACTACATTTCCTTTTGTTTCATTTTGAGCAGCGTTTACCATATCGATAAGAGTTTTTGTTTTGCCTGTACCTTTAACGCCAATTATTAATTTCACCATAATAAGTTACCTCCAAGAGTTATTGAAGCATAAAGCTCCTTTTATGTATTAATTATACACTATGGAAAGATAAAATGCAAGAGTTTTTTATAAAAAATTACTCAAAAATATGCACAAAATTTGCAAATTTTACAAACTTTATATAATTCTTTCCTCAAGTGCCTTTTTCATTTCCTCATAACCGGGTTTTCCAAGCATTGCAAACATATTTTTCTTATATGCTTCAACACCGGGCTGGTCAAAAGGATTAACACCAAGAAGGTACCCTGACATAGCACAAGCAAGCTCAAAGAAGTAAATCAAATATCCAAGAGAATACTCGTTACGTTCCGCAAGTTCAATATGAATGTTGGGAACTCCGCCATCAATATGAGCAAGCTGAGTTGCTCTCATAGCTGTCTGTTTAAGTTCATTAACATCTCTGCCTGCAAGGAAGTTAAGGCCGTCAATATTAGCTTCATCATAAGGAATTTCGAATGTGCTCTTTGTATCGTTAATAGAAAGAACTGTTTCAAAGAGTATTCTCTGTCCTTCCTGAATATACTGTCCAAGCGAGTGAAGGTCTGTAGAGAAAATTACGGATGCGGGGAAAATGCCCTTTCCGTCCTTACCTTCGCTTTCACCATAAAGCTGCTTCCACCATTCCTGAACCATACCAACGAACGGCTCATATCCAACAAGAAGTTCAACGGATTTACCCTTGCGGTAAAGAATATTTCTCATTGCTGCATATTTATATGCATCATTTTGATACATATCAGAGCTTGAATATGCAATTCTTGCATCATTAGCACCGTGCATAAGAGCATCAATGTCAATACCTGCAACAGCAATGGGAAGAAGTCCTACCGCTGTAAGAACCGAAAATCTTCCGCCAACATCATCGGGTACAACAAATGTTTCATATCCCTGCTGAGTTGAAAATGCTTTAAGTGTTCCACGCGCCTTGTCAGTAGTAACGTAAATTCTCTGTTTAGCTTCTTCAACGCCATATTTCTTCTCAAGGAATGCGCGAAGAACTCTAAATGCAACTGCAGGCTCTGTTGTAGTACCTGATTTGGATATAACGTTAATGCATACATTTTTATTTTCACAAATATAGAGAAGCTCATTAAGAGCAGTTGCACTGATATTGCAACCTGCATAATAAATATCAGGTGTCTTTACTGCCCCCTTGCGCTGTGCAGAATTAAGGAAATCAATCACCGCTCTTGCACCAAGATATGAACCTCCAATGCCGATTACGATAAATGCATCGCAGTCTGACTGAATTTTCTTAGCAGCAACCTTGATTCTTTCAAATTCTTCCTTATCATAATTTTGGGGCAAATCCATCCAACCAAGGAAGTCGTTACCTGCTCCGCTCTTTTCTCTAAGCATTTTATCAGCAACGGCTACCATTGGTGCGATGCATTGATACTCATGCTCTGATATAAAATCTTTTAAGTATTTGTCATTTAATTTAAGTGTCATAATTATGTTTCCCTTCTAAAATCAAACTACCTATCATTTTACTACTTTTTAATAAAAATTGCAAGAGGTAATTTATTATTTTAGAAGAATTTTTGACAAAATTCTAACAAATATTCCCCAAAAATCAATCTTATCAACATTTTCGCAAGAAAGAACGGAGGATTCTCCTATAATTTCATTATTATGGTAATATAAAATTTTTCCAATCTCCTCACCTTTTCCCAAAGGAGCATTGATTTTATTTGGAATTTCATATTTCTTTTTGATATTAGATGCATTCCCTTTTTTCACCACACAAGAAAAATCTTCAGTATATATATGGCACTTATCTTCAGTTCCTCCGGCAACCTTTATTGGTTCTAACTTTTCTGCGGGATTTTGATACAGTTCAAAATTGGCAAACCCCCAATTCAAAAGTTGAGTAGCAATAGAATTTCTCTCTGCACTACTTGGCGCCCCCATAATTACACAAATCAAGTGCATATTTCCGCGCTTTGCAGTTGCGCTAATACAAAACTTTGCCTTTGATGTGGAGCCTGTTTTAAGCCCGGTAGCACCTTGATAAAATCTAACGAGTCTATTTGTATTAGTTAACCCAAACTCCCCGTTTCTAATTGTATCCATCCATATAGAGCTATATTTTAATATATCATCATGCTTTATTAATTCACGCGACATAATAGCAATATCCTTTGCACTTGTTAAATGGTTATTAGCAGTATCATCAAGACCATTCGTATTTTCAAAACAAGTATTTTCCATTCCAAGCTCGCGTGCTTTTTCATTCATTCTTTGAACAAAAATCTGTTCCGAACCACATATATGCTCCGCAAGAGCAACTGCAGCATCGTTAGCAGATGCAATAACCACACTCTTTATCATATCTTCGGCGCTCATTTGTTCCCCCTCTTTTAAAAACACCTGAGATCCACCCATAGATGCCGCATAAGCACTCGTAGTTATAGTATCTGTGTATTTTAAATTTCCCTTTTCGATTTCCTCCATAACCAAAAGCAAGGTCATTATTTTAGTAACGGACGCAGGCGGAAGTGCTAAATCAGAATTGTATTCATATAAAACCGTTCCCGTAGTTGCTTCCATTAATATTGCACTTTTACAGTCAAATTTCATATTTTCACTTTGAAGATTTTCTTTAGCAGAAATATGACACATTCCCGAAGAAAATAACATAATAATACACAAAAACACCATTAAACATCTTTTCAAAAATAAAAAACTCATATATTTCATCTCCTAAACCTTTTTAATGAAATATATGAGTATTAGTTATATTTTATTCTTTAAGAATACCTTCAACAACGAGTGCGCCGTCAGCAACTGCAGTAATTATTTGATATACCTCTCTTTCTCGTATATCACCAACCGCATAAAGCCCATTGATATTCGTTCGGCAATAATTGTCGGTTAAAATCTGACCTTGAGGAGTGGTATTAAGTCCGTCAATCGCAAATGACATATTTGGCTTTTCTCCAACCGCACCAAAAACGCCGTCGCATTCAATGGTTCTAACTTCAGCTTGAGTAACGCTAACTCCGGTAACAAAATTATCACCAAGAATTTCATTCACAGTAGCATTAAGAACAAATTCTATATTATCCTTTTCACGCGCTCTTTCAACAAGATAATTAGCAGCCCTAAATTCATCTCTGCGATGGATTAAATATACCTTTTGACAAAATGCAGAAAGGTATATTGCTTGGCTTACCGCACTGTCACCGCCACCAATAACTGCAACTACTTTGTTTTTAAAGAAAAATCCGTCACAAGTAGCACAATATGAAACGCCCGCACCCGCAAGACGATCCTCACCTTTAACTCCAAGATGCTTGTGTGATCTTCCCATAGCCAAAACAAGATGCTTACACTCGAATTCATCCTTTTTTGTGAACACCTTAAAACCATTTTCGATCTTCTCAACAGAAACAACACCCTTTTTAATTATCGGAATTTCTTGTGCTTTTGCATGTTCAACAAATTGCGCCTGCAAATCAATTCCGCTAATAGACTTAAATCCCAGATAATTTTCTACCTCTGTAGCTTTGGTAATTTGACATTCGGAAGCCCCTTTGTCAAGCACTGTAACGGATAGTCCTGCGCGCTTAGCATATATCGCGCTCGAAAGACCCGCAGGTCCTCCTCCAATAATTAATACATCTAACATAATACAAATTCCTTATTCAAGATAATAAATTAATTCATCCGGAAAGCAATACCCTAAAAGACGAGCCATTCTTTCCTTGTATTCATCATCAATTTCAGTATTGATATAGTACTTAAGTTCATCGATTTCAAGCAATTTATTGTCCCTAATAATTTCAAGCTTTTGATTTTCTTGCTTAATGGCAATATACTCCATCAAATTATTGGCAGCTATAATCAATGAAATGACAACCAAAATGGTGACGAACGCTAAAAGCAAATAGGAGGGCAATTTTTTTATTTTTTTAGAATTTATTTTAGAAGAAATATTCATTTTGCTCTCCTCTCACCTTTGTTTATTATACGGTTTATTTTACATCCTTATTATACAACTTAATACGTTTTTTTGCAATAGCTTGTAATAAAAATTTTATCATTTTTTTGATTGCATCAGTAAAGAACGCAATTAATATTTTAATCGGAGATATCAATATCTTTATTATTTTATTTACGGTTTTTCTTATCACTCTATGATATAGTAACATTCCGAAAATCATCATCCCCAAAAACGAGCCTCGCACCCTTCCGTCGCACAAATAATAAAGAAACAATATAAAAACCACGGTAAAAGTAAGGATAAAGAGAATATCCGAAATAAAATAATAAACATTGCTTTTTATTGATAATATTTCAGACATAACCATAGCAAATATATCATATGCAAATAAGACAAATAAACCACAAAAAGCACTTATAAATAGTGCTCTCAATATTTCAAGCGGTATAATATCCATCACTTAAATATCCTTGAAAGCAAAGATGATTTGTCGTTATTATTAGAATCTAAATAATTAAGTCCAAAAATTTTTCCCGTCAACTCAACATTCCCTTTTTCAATATTCAAAACGTTAATATGCAAATTATCTCCTTCAATATATAAATCACCACATACTGTTTTTAAATTCACGTTATTTTCATCAAAGCTAATAATGTCTTTAACACCGTCAATACTTAATTTTTCTCTTGAATTCATTATCAAATTATGGTTTATTCTTGAATTTACACCCTTTGTTTCCGACATAAAAAACACCTCCAACCTTTATAATAAATGGTATGTTGCAGGTGTTTGTTTTATGAATTAAGTTATAACCTCATATAGTGAAGATGCATCGTCCTTTAATACGTGCTCCTTTATATCAAGAACGCGTATTTTAAGTGTTCTCGTACCAAAAGTAATTTCAATAATATCATTTGTTTTAACGTCATATGATGCCTTGGCAGATCTACCGTTTACGGTAACGTGAGCATTATCGCATGCATCGTTAGCAACGGTTCTTCTCTTAATAATTCTTGAAACCTTTAAAAATTTATCTAATCTCATAAGTATCTCCAATCAAAAATTATGGGCGGTTTACCGCCCATAATTTTTTATAAATAATTAGTTTACTGCGTCCTTAAATGCCTTACCAGCTGTAAATGTGGGGCGCTTGGAAGCTGCGATAACGATTTCTTCGCCTGTCTTGGGATTTCTACCCTTTCTTTCGCCACAAGCCTTAACTTCAAATGTACCGAAGCCAACGAGCTGTACCTTTTCTCCATTCTGAAGAGCAGCAACGATAGAATCTGTAACCGCCTTAACTGCAACCTCCGCATCTTTCTTTGTAAGCTTACCAGCAGCCGCAACTGCTTCAACCAACTGAACTTTGTTCATTTTAAAATCCTAACCTTTCATAATTTATGTAATGAATTTCATTACACTAATATAATATCACAAAAACCTTGATATTGCAAGGGTTTTTTGCAATTTTTCTTGATTTTTTTGCGATTTTTTTATCTATTTTGAACACAAAAAATATGTTTTGTTGTTAATATACAAACACAATGCACAAAATTTGTTCATATCTAATAAATTATCGGTCTTTGTATTTTTCAATAAAGGAATTTGTCTTTTTGAAAAGTACTTCTTCAGCATCAAATTCGGTTTTTGAAGAAAGTGCACTAATCAAAAACAATGCTTCTCCCAATTCTTTTTCATCAATATTATCTGGCGATTCTGCCATTCTGTGAAGTGAGGAGCTAATCATATCAATAATTTCCGAATTAGTAAACGATTTATACTCACCCGATTTTTTAGCAACCTTACTTGCTCTCATTAAAGCTGGAGTCATTGAGGGAACACTATTCAATTTATCATATAACGTTTCTCTGCTCTTTTCAACGTTTTTGATTGCCTCCCAATTTTTAAGCACTTCGTCGGAAGTTTCAGCATTTACATCTCCAAAAATGTGCGGATGACGATGAACTAACTTTGCACAAACATCGTGTGCAACATCATTAATATCAAAATTTCCAAGTTCTCTTTCCATTTGTGTATGGAACACAACCTGAAGCATTACGTCGCCAAGCTCCTCGCGAAGGAGCTCAGTATCCTTTTTATCAATTGCCTCAATCACCTCATAAGTTTCCTCTATGAAGTTCTTTCTTATGCTCTCGTGAGTTTGTTCGGTGTCCCATGGGCAACCTCCCTCACCGCGCAAAATTTCCATTATAGCACAAAGGTCATAAAAATCATATTTTTCTCTTGAAAGTATATATTCAACTTTTTTATTTTTTAACATCATAAATCCTTCTATCACACAAGGTGAATTTTCTTTAATATTATTAAAATCTTATCTCCCTTGGGAAGCATTAAAATCTCGGTCTCATTTATAGCGCGAAGTTTTAATATTAATATACTGTAAAGCAACGCAACCACTACTATTATAGGTAATATAAGCAATCGAGAATTAACAATTCCAGTAAAAAACCAATAAAGAACTGCACCAATTCCAACTGACAAAAATGCTGCCAAAAACGGTAATGCAAACAAATTGAAAACTTTATCTATTTTGCCTGCTCTTTTTACAATAAAGTATAGGTTTATAGCAACTATTACAACCGACGAAATAAATGTACTTATCGGCGCACCATAGATATTAATTTTAGGAATTCCTATTAACACAAATGCAAATATTATCTTAACCAAAACACCTATTATCATGCTCAGTATGGGCTTTTTCACTTGCTTATATGCCTGCAAAATCGAATTAGAAATTGTTATTATAGCGGATAAAAACACGGACAAGCCAAGAAGTGAAAGCAAAGGCGCGGTATATTCAATTTCTTGTTCTTGTGAAGAAAATAAAAGCATTAGAATCTGTTTACTAAACACCGCAATTCCAAGCCCTGTAGGCAAAGATATCAATGATGCCATTTTTAATGCGGAAGCTAAAACTGATTTTTCTTTTTTCAAATCATTGCTCTCAATCGCAGAAACAAGCAATGGCACAAGGGGTAATGCTATAGCACTAATTAACGTAGCGGGCAAATTGTATATAGAAACCGCCATTGTACTATAAGAGCCATATATGGCATTTGATTGGTTTTGAGTATATCCAATATCACCAAGTCTTCTTAAAATCATCGTCATATCAATAATTTTGGTAAGACTCAAAATAGTTGAACTGAGTGTAATTGGAATAGCGATATTCAAAAGCTTTTTCAGTATTGCGGCGTTTGACTCATAGCTATTTGATACATCAACATTTTCTACTTTCATTCTATACAAAAATTTATATAAAACGAGAAACAGTAACGATATAGCTACACCAAGTGTTAACCCACAAACCGCAAATGCAGCTACTCTTGGAATGTCATAACCTTTATTTATGGCAATTATAGCGAAGCCTAATCCAAGAAATAGTTTACCAAGCGCCTCAATCACCTGAGAAACTGCAGTTGGAATCATACTTTGATTGCCCTGAAAATATCCCCTAATCGCACTACTTAAACAAATCATCAACAAGGTTGGTGATATTGCTAAAATACAAAATGCAGCACCATTATTATTTATTATTTTCGCCATCTCATTATAAAAAATGCCCATAGCTAACGTGCCTAAAAGTCCAAGACTTCCAAGCACTACCAGAGAAACTTTGAATATCTTCTTTATATTATCAATTCTTCCCTGCACCTTATTTTCTGCGACAAGAATTGAAATAGCCACAGGAATTCCCGTTGTTGAAATAACAAAAAACAAAGAGTAGATATCATATGCAGAATTGAAATATCCCATTCCCTCCGCACCTAAATATGCCATCATCGGTATCTTATAAAAAAGACCGATAATCTTAACTATAAAAGTAGAAATGGCGAGAACAGCTACTCCCGAAAAAAACTGTTTGCCGTAATTCTTTGCATCAGTATTTTTCTTTTGCATAGTTCTCGCCCTCCATTAAATTTTAATCAAAATAATGCGCGCACACATCATCAAATTCGCGCGTTACCTTTTCTATATCAATAGTAGTAAATTTACCATTGTGATAAAGAATTTCTCCATCAACCATAGTCATAAGCACGTTTGAAGAATTTGCACTATATGAAAGTGTGCAATAAGTATCAAAGCACGGTTTGTTATTAATCGCATTCAAATCAATCATAACAATATCTGCACGATTACCCACAACAAGTTTTCCGCAATCGTTTCTTCCTTGTGATTTTGCACCGTTCACGGTTGCAAGGTCAAGCATTTGATATGCTCTTGTTGCCTCTGCATCACGGTTATATCCCTTGTGAAGAATTGATGCAAGCTGATATTCACGCATAATATCAAGTGTATTATTAGATGCAGCACCATCAGTTCCAAGTGTTACACAAACACCCTTTTGAAGCATTGTAGGAACTCTTGCAACACCGCTGCCAAGCTTTAAATTACTTGTTGCATTATGTGAAACAAATGCACCGTGCTCACGGATAATATCCATATCACTATCAGTTACATAAACACAATGCGCAAGTGTTGTAGGTGATGAAAGCACGCCTGTATCACGGAAAAATTCAATAGGTGTTTTGCCGTATTTTTCAATACAAGCAAGATGCTCTGTTTCGCTTTCAGATGCATGTATCTGCATTCTAAGGTTATTATCTTTAGTATATTCCGCAACCTCGCGAATATACCCCTCAACGTTTGTATATTCTGCGTGAATGGACATATCCATAATGAGTTTACCGTTGTTTGCACCTTGATATTGCTTTACCCATTCGGTAGCTTCTTTGAAACGCCAATCGCCTTTGATTGTTGCATTTTCACCAAATGAAACAAGTGAACGAGAAAGATTAGCCTTAATTCCTGTTTCAACAACTGCTTTTGCTACGGAATTTTCAAACATATACATATCAGAAAACGAAACTATACCATTTTTAAGCATTTCTGCAATAGCATATTTTGAAGCAAGGTATACGTTTTCAGAATTGAGTCTTTCCTCGGCAGGAAAAATCTTTTCATTAAGCCATCTCCAAAGTGGCAAATCCTCACCAAATCCACGGAACATAACCATAGGCGCATGGCAATGTGAATTATAAAATCCTGGAATTAAAAGATTGCCCTTACCATCAATAACTCTATCAAACTCCATAGGTCTTTCTCTACCGATATAGGAAATACGTTCACCATCGGTCAAAAGAAATATATGCTCGTCTGCAAAGCCATATTCTTCAGGGATTCTAATATTTTTAAATAAAATTTTCATACTTACCTCCATTAATGACAAGCATAAAACTTCTTAATTTCTTCAATAACGTTTGCACTCGAGTAATTATCAAGATACTCATAAGGATATTTAGGATTAAAATGTCTGATAATTTTAGTAGATGCTATATTTGCAGGATAATATTCGACAAGCTTAGTTACAGCACCTGCACCAACGGAAAGAATTGAATGCACCTCTTCCATCATATAGATGTTGTAAAGTCCTTCTGTTCCTTCTTGAGCAAAACCAACGTTTTCAAAGTTACCAACAGTATTCTTTTGTCTATACATATAGTAAGGCAAGTAACCTGCCGCCTGTGCACGAAGCTGTGAATAGTCAACGCATTTTCCAACGTCACCACCACGAATAGAATAAATATTTTGATTTTGCGCAAGAATATCCGCCGCCTTTTTAACACAGAAGGTATGCACAGTAATGTTTTCCGGCTCAAGAGCAATTATTTTATCAAAGGTTGAAGAAAAATACTTAAAAGTATCTCCCGGTAACCCTGCAATAAGGTCAGTATTGATACACTTTATTCCCGAATTTCTTGCTATTTCAAATGCACGGTAAAACTCTTCAATACTATGACTTCTACCAATAGATTTAATAACCTGCTCGTTAAGTGACTGAGGATTCACACTTACTCTTGTAATTCCATATTTTTTGGCAACCGCAAGTTTACCTGCGGTTATAGTATCAGGACGTCCTCCCTCAAGAGTAAATTCCTCAAGAGAAGAAACATCAATCTTACTATCAATAAGTGACAAAAGCTTTTCAAGCTGCTCTTCGGTAAGAATTGTTGGTGTACCTCCACCTATGTATATCGTTTTAAGATTAAGCCCCAATTCGATTACCGTATCAAGAACACTTGTAAGATCTTCACAAAGCTTTTCCAAATAAGCAGGAATCAAAGAAAGAAGCTTAGGGGTGGTATAAGACACAAACGAGCAATAAGAACAACGAGAGGGGCAAAACGGAATTGAAATGTAAATACTACAATCCTTAATATCCGGATTACCAATAATCTTTTGTTCTCTGCGCGCAATATCAGTTGCAAGAGCCGCTTTTTTGGGAATAACAAAATAATCGTTATTAAGTATCTTTCTTACCTTTGCTTTAGAATTACCGTTCAAAAGCATTTCCATAGCCACCTTGGAAGGTCTAACTCCCGTAAGCATACCCCAAGATGGTCTATAACCAAGAATCTCACTTCCAACAGCTAAAACAACGTTTCCTGCGGCAATTTTGGCAGTTCTCTGCTTAGTAACCTCAGGAATAAAGTCAACAGTTTTCTTTGCCTCTGCAACTTTTCCTTGATATGTTAATTTTGCCCACGCATAAGAGCTCGTCTCAGAATTTTTCACCATAACCTCCATTACCGGAGTGTCCTCGGTAATCTCCTGATTTTCAACGAATTTCTCTCCTGGGAAAAATATCATACATAAAGTTTGAACGTAAAAGGCATTAATATCGCCCGTCACGGTTAATTTCATTTTATTTCTCCTTAATTTTTAAGTACGTTACTATCCATAACGATAGTAACAGGACCGTCATTCAATATGCTAACCTGCATATCAGCTCCAAATTCACCTGTGCCAACATGTTTAACCTCTTTTCTCATAAGCTCAACAAAGTACTCATAAAGGTCATTCGCGTGGTCGGGAGAACCCGCCCCAAAATAATCGGGTCTATTCCCTTTTTTATAGTTGGCAAGTAAAGTGAATTGAGAAACTATTAATACCTCTCCGTCAACATCCTTGATAGAAAGATTCATTTTTCCATTTTCGTCGCAAAATATGCGCAACTTCGATATTTTAGTAGCAAGAAGCTCCGCATCAAACTTGACATCATCCTTAGAAACACCAAGAAGTATCATAAGCCCATGCCCACATTCACCACGAACCACACCGTCTATGCTAACACTTGAATTTCTTACTCTTTGTATAACTGCAATCATAATATAAACCTCTATTAATTTACAAATCCGCGTGAAACGTCATAAATACCGGGAATTGAACGAAGTCGCGAAACAATAGAAGCATAGTGATCGGTATTTTTACATCCAACCTTCAAAGATACAATTGAGCCTCCCGATGTTGTTTGAACATTAATCTGAAGAATATCAACTCGCATATCAGCAAGTGCCACGGAAATGTCCGCAAGCATACCAATTCTGTCATCAACTCGAATTTGAAGATTTGCTTCAAACAAGCTTCTCTTTTCACTTGAATCAGAATCCCAAGCTGCCTCAACCCAACGATCTACATATTCGGGATTTTTCTTGCCCGTAATTACGTTAGGACAGTCGCATTTATGAATCGAAATTCCATATCCCTTCGTGATAAATCCAATAACACTATCTCCAGGCAATGGATTACAGCATTTTGCAAACTTAACACTACATCCACTTTCACCGTCAACAATAATTCCACTATTGGATTTAATCTTTCTGGGTTTGGCGGTAATAATTGTTTCTTCAGTAACCGCAGGCGGTGGCTCAACAGGAGCAACCATTTTAGCAATTTCGTCAACAATCTTATTTTTTACCTTGGAAAGCTGAATTCCACCATAACCGATAGTATTATAAAGGTCGTCCGCAGTAGAAAATCCGTTTCTAATTGCAACGTTTTCAACCGCTTCGGTTCTCGTTGCTTCGTTAACAACAAAACCAGCCTTCTTTATCTCGCCTTCAACCATTGAACGTCCAAGCAAGATATTATCTGCACGTTTTTCCTTTTTAAACCATTGACGGATTCTGTTTTTAGCTCCACTCGTGGTAACAATCTTAAGCCAGTCGCGACTTGGTCCTTTGGAAGACGAAGATGTCAAAATCTCAACAATCTCACCATTTTGAAGAACTCTATCGATAGGAACAATCATTCCGTTTATTTTTGCACCAATCATCTTGTGACCAACGGCACTATGAATAGCATAAGCAAAGTCAATAACTGTCGCCCCCTGTGGCAGCGCCATAACGTCACCATTTGGAGTAAACACAAAGGTTTCATCATGGAAAATATCGATTTTGAGCGCCTGCATAAATTCTTCAGGATCGCGCATTTCATCTTCAGTTTCAAGAAGACGTGAAATCCATTCGAGCTTCTTGTCAATTTCCTCTTTTGAGCGCTCACCCGACTTATATTTCCAGTGCGCCGCCACACCATACTCTGCAATGTGGTGCATCTCCCATGTTCTAATCTGTACTTCAAAAGGAATACCATACTTACCGATTACCGTAGTATGAAGTGAGCGGTACATATTTGGTTTTGGAGTAGAAATATAGTCTTTAAATCTACCTGGAACTGAATTAAACATCTCGTGAATCAAACCAAGAGCAGTATAGCAATCAAGCTCGGTATCAACAATTATACGCAAGGCATAAAAGTCGAAAATCTCATCAAAGCTCTTGTTGTGATTATACATCTTACGGTAAATACTGTAGGCAGTTTTAATACGTCCTTCAAGAGTAAATTTAATATTATTTTCCGTAAGTTTATTGTCAACCATAAGTCTAACGTCCTCAATAAAATGAAGACTTTGACCATATTTCTTTTCAATATTGGTTCTAACCTCTTCGTAACCGATAGGGTCAATATATTTCAAACCAAGATTTTCAAGCTCCTGCTTGATTTTTTGCATACCCAAACGGTGTGCCAAGGGAGCGTAAACCTGCATAGTTTCAAGTGCAGTGATCCTTCTCTTGTGGTCGGGCTTTGCATCAAGCGTTCTCATGTTGTGAACTCTATCACAAAGCTTGATAAAGATAACTCTAACATCCTTAGACATAGCAAGGAGCATCTTTCTAAGGGTTTCAATATGAGCCTCTTCCTTATCTTCAACCTTAAGAGTTACAATCTTTGTAAGGCCATCAACAAGCATCGATACATCTGCACCAAAGAGTTTTTCAATTTCCTTTAAATCTGTTTTTTCCGCGCAATCCTCAACCGTATCGTGCAAAAGAGCAGCACAAATGGAATCTGTATCGAGCTCAAGTCCCGCAACGATTTCGGCAACTGCAATTGGGTGTGAAATATATTCTTCACCGCTTGCTCTAAATTGTCCCTCGTGTAAGGTACGCGCATATTCATAAGCTTTTTCTATTTTTTCGATATCATATTTCTTCCCTGTCGCTTTAAGCATTGTGAGAAGCTTTTCGATACCACTATGTGTAGTAGACATAATAATCTCCGTTATTTTTTAATACACTGATTTTTAATCTTTTTAAGTATTGACGACTTTTCAATACTGGTTTTTTCGGCATTAAAGTATATATCATACTGATAAATACCTGGATTAACTTCTTCTACTGTACAAATCTTCAATTCATTAAGCACCTCAAGAATTATTTTAAGCTTTGCCAAACGAATGTTATATCCCTTAATTTCCGATAATTTATGATAAATTTCAACCTCTGTCATCATATCATTTCCCGTGCGAAATTCCTGCCTAAGCATTGAATATACCACGGCAAAATCATCACGCGTAGGAACAATGTCTTCGTCACTATATTTTTCTCCTCTGCGCAAGGCATTGAAGAATTCATTTTCATTCTTAAAATACAATAGATAATCCTCGGAAAGCCTAATATCCTGAATTATCATTTGAACACTCTCAACATTGTTGAAACTATTAATATCAAGTGTAAATAATACGTCAACGACGTCCCTTTCCTTGATATTTAGATTTATATAAGATTTATGGAACATTACCGCATTAGCAATAGCTCCGTTTTGTTCAAAAACAAATTTAGTATGATTTCCAGCACCAATAAGATGTGCACCCATAACCCTTACACCCTTAACAATAAAGTTCGGTGTGGGGTTAGCATTTCCAAATGGCTCAAGCTTAGTAATTTCCTTAGCAAGATTCATGGTCAAATCTGCAAGAGTAAGCTCCCTATCAGCCTCAATTTTATAATACAAATCCTCTTCGGTAAGCATTTTATTCGCATACTCGTTTATTTTATCACGGAAGATGTCAACGTCCTTGCGACGCACACTAAGACCAGCCGCAAGCTCATGTCCTCCAAATTTAACTAGCGTATTCTTTGAATGAGATAATGCTTCAACAAGATTAAATCCCTTTATACTTCTTCCCGAGCCCTTTCCAATATCAAGATCACTCGGCTCACCGACTTCTGCGCCGTCAAATGAAATTAAAATTGAGGGCAATCCGTATTTTTCGGTAACCTTCGAAGAAACGATACCTAACACACCTTGAAGCCACTCATCATCACTAACAACGATAACCTTCTGCTTTTCAAGGTCAAGCTCGTCTTCAATTTTTTTATATGCCTGCTCGGCAATTTTATTTTCTTCTATTTGTCTTGTGTAGTTAATTTCACAAAGCTCGTGAGCAAGACGCTCCGCTTGAATTTTATCATCGGTAAGTAAAAGCTCAACTGCAAGCGTCGCACTGCTTATTCTACCAGCCGCGTTAATTCTCGGTGCAATAGTAAATCCAATATACGTTGAATTAATCTTTCTCGGCTTAACATTCTTCGGCTTACTCTCAACCACAGGACGAACATTGGGGTTTGAACCTATGCTTGCGGCCTCCATAAGAGCGCGCAAACCAATTCGTTCAGTTTTTTCAAGCATTGCAAGTCCCATTTTAACAATTAGTCTATTCTCGTCAACTATGGGCATAACGTCCGCAATAGTACCAATTGCAGCAAGATCTGAAAATCGATAATAAATTGATTTTACCGCTTCCATTTCGCGACTTTTATCAAAGTTAACTAACGTTTCAATAGCGCAAATCACCTTAAAAATTACACCAACCCCCGCCAATGCTTTAAAGGGGTATTGACAATCACTTCTATGAGGATTAATAACAGCAATCGCATCAGGAAGCTCTTCCTGACATTCGTGATGATCCGTTACAACCACGTCAATTCCAAGCGTTGAGGCAAAGTCCACCTCTCCAACAGCGGTAATACCCGTGTCAACAGTAATTATCAATGAAACACCGTATGTAGATAAAAGTTTAATAGCGTCATTGGAAAGTCCATATCCCTCACCTACACGGTTGGGAATATAATAGCTAACCTGCGCACCAAGATTTTTCAAATAGAGATAAAGCATTGTAACGGAAGTAACACCGTCAACGTCATAGTCCCCATAAATAACTATTCTCTCATTATTTTCAATAGCAAGACTAATGCGCTCAACCGCTTTTTCAACATCCTTCAAAAGAAATGGTGAGTACATAACCGCATCGCCAAAATTCAAAAATTTGGATGCATCATCAGAGCTTCTATATCCTCGATTATAAAGCAAAGAGGCAACGATTTCAGATATATTGTTTCCAATAGCAATTTCAGAAATTATTTTATTATTTTCATCTGTAGCACAAAATTTAGAAGACCAAACAGTTTTTCTCTTACTCATTATCGTTACCTCCTTTTCAAAAATTTACACCTTGTATTTTTTCATTATTTCAAGTGCTACCTTGATTCCATCAACGGCAGAACTCATAATGCCACCCGCATATCCCGCTCCTTCTCCACAAGGATAGATCAACGGATTGGAAATAGCGCTCAAATTTTCGTTTCTCATAATTCTAATGGGAGCGGAGGTTCTTGTTTCAATTCCAGTAAGAATCGCATCAGAAACCGCGAATCCCTTTAATCTTTTATCAAATATTCTAAATCCCTCTTGCAAGCGTATGCTTACGAAATTAGGCAAAATATTATTGAGATTTGTAACTGTAACTCTGTTACCGTTTGCATAAGTTGGCATTATTCTTGAAGGTGTAGCAGTAACCTTATCTTCAAGAAAATCGCCCATAAGCTGTATCGGAGCATAATAATCTCCACCGCCCGCTTTGTATGCTTGTCTTTCAAGATTCTCTTGAAATTCAATCGCTTTATATGGATCATTTCCGTAATCCTTTGTGTCAACTGATACGTTAACCGCACAGTTTGCGTTTTTACCATCACGGGCAAATTTGCTCATTCCGTTAACACAAACTCCAAATTCTTGAGACGTTGCTGGAACAACCTCACCACCCGGACACATGCAAAAGGTGTAAACACCTCTTTTCCCATTTGTATCGGAAAGATTATATTCTCCAACGCTAAGCTTAGGGTGACCCGCATATTTACCATACAATGCCACGTTAATATCGTCTTGCAAATGTTCCACTCTAACACCAATAGAAAATGGCTTCGGTTCAATCACAAAATTGTGACTCAAAAGCATTCTATAAGTATCTCTTGCACTATGACCAAGTGCTAAAACAAGAGATGAGGTAGAAAAATCTCCCTTTGTTGTGTGAATAGTAACACTATCTGACTTTACCGATATATCATCCATTCTACATCTGTAAATAACAGTACCACCAAGCTCTTCAATCTTGTTAAGGATATTGTCAACAACGCATGTCAATACATCCGTTCCGATATGGGGCTTAGATTTTGTTAATATTTCAATTGGTGCACCAAACTCCACAAATCTCGAAAGTACGTAGTCACATCTAACATCATTAATTCTGGTTGTTAGCTTTCCATCCGAAAACGTACCTGCCCCTCCCGCGCCAAACTGAACGTTCGACTCTGTGTCAAGGTTGCCTGTAAGAATAAATTGTTCTAGCGCACGTGTTCTATCCGCAACGCAATCACCTCTATCAATAATGATAGGACGATATCCGTTTTCTGCAAGTAACAGTGCACAAAACATTCCCGCAGGACCCATTCCAACCACTATCGGTCTATTAACTAAGGGAGCTTTGCCGTACTCTATTTTCAAGTCCTCGGAATCTAGAACTTTTATATGTGGAACAGATTTGATGCTTATATTCTTCTTTGTTTCAGCCAGAACCGAGTAAACAAGTAAAATATTATTTTTATCCCTAGCGTCGATGGATTTTTTATAGATTGAAAAATCGAAATCCGCAACTTTGATATTATTCTTGCTCAAATATCTTTTAGCGTGAAAAATAGCAACAGATTCATCATCATCAAGTCTTGTTTTTATACTATTTATCAGAATTCTAATCATTACGGTTACCCAATATCAGCGTTTGATGCGTAATATGGCTATGAAAGCCTTTAGGAAGATCAATTTTATAATTTGTTTCATTTTGATTTTTAAATTCTGATATATCAACATGTATTGTAATGGTATTATTAGTAATTGAGTTTAATACGGATTTTTCACCGTAAATCAAGATATTTACTTTATCAGGTAATATGTCTTGATTTGCATCTCCATTTACCAAAACAAAATCAACAGTAATCTCTTTTTGTATAATTGGATCGTCAAGATAATTAGCATAGCACCAAAATCCAAGAGCAATCAAAACACAAAGTATACCGATAATTAATTTATTGCCCTTTCCAACACGGGTTTTTACATACAATTCAATCTGTTCATTATCCAAATCACTTTCAATCACAGAACTTTCCTCGTCATTAAAATGCTTATTCATAATCAATCCTCCTTATTGCCTCTTGTAATTTTTATTTTTTTGGAAATATTGGAAGTTTTTGCAGGATCTGCGGGAATGAGAAGATTAGACAACTCTTTCTTAAGAGTTTGGAAATTATAATTTTGTGTAAGTTTTCCTTTGTGTGCAATTGAAATAGTTCCCGTTTCTTCGGACACTACAACTACAACTGCATCACTAACCTCAGAAATTCCAAGCGCTGCACGGTGTCTTGTTCCAAGGTCATCATCTATTCCTTCCTTAAATGAAAGTGGCAAGAAACATCCTGCAGAATATACTCTAAAATCTCGAAGAATAACAGCACCGTCATGAAGCGGCGCTTTATTGTAAAATATATTTTTTAGCAACTGAGAAGAAAGTTGTGCATTTATTATCGTTCCTGTCTTCATATGTTCGCCAAGTTTTGTATCCTTTTCAATAACAATCAAGGCACCCGTTCTTTCCATAGAAAGTCCACAAGCAATTTCAGTTATAGTTGTTATAGAATTGGAAACATATTCATTGGTTTTAAGATCTATTGCCATATGCTTGATGGTAGTAAACGGAGTATTTCCCAAATTCTCAAGAGCCAAACGAAGCTCAGGTTGAAACATTATAATAAGTGCTATAATACCAACCTGATAGAAAGCGGAAAAAATAGAGCTCATTGCTTTCATATTGAAAATATTTACAAAAGTCATCATCAGCACTACCGTGATAATACCTTTGAAAAGTTTTGCTCCTCGTTTGTCCCAAAAGAACTTTATAACGTAGTAGAACAAAAAAGAAAGCAGAACTATATCCATAATATCATTAAAACGCATATGCTCAAAGCGATGCACAACGTGTAACTCTATCATTTTCACCAGATAATTGAACATCCCCATAATCTTATCCATAATCTTTTCCATGGCATTTTCTCCTCATAAAGTATTACTCTAATTACCGTAAATACGCGCAATTAAGCTATTGTATAATATTATATCATATATATCACAAAAATACAAATACTTTTTTGCAAAAAAATGAAGAAAAATAAAGATTTTTTATATTTTTTACAAAAAAAGTTGCTCTGCGAAATATCACTTTTCGCAGAGCAACAAAAATACTTATTATTTATTAATCATCGCAGTTTTCCCAGTTGTGATAAACGTTCATAACGTCATCGTGATCCTCAAGATTTTCAATCAAAAGGTTCATGTACTTAATATCGTCGGGATTGTCAAGAGTAACGTAGTTAGAAGCTATTTTATCCTTTTCGCAGGACTCAATTTCATAACCTGCAGCAACAAGTGCGTCGTTTACCGCATAGAGATCATCAGGTTCAGTATAAATTTCAAATACTTCACCCTCAGATGCAAAATCAGAAGCACCTGCTTCAAGAGCAGTTTCCATAAGTGCATCCTCATCACTAACGTTTTCTTTAAGGATAATGATAACACCCTGTTCGGAAAAAAGATAGCTTACACAACCTGTTTGACCAAGATTTCCTTTAAATTTCGAAAAATAGGAACGAACGTCACCAGCTGTTCGATTTCTATTATCTGTTGAAGCTTCAACGATTACCGCAATACCTGCAGGACCGTAGCCCTCATATACAATTTCCTCATATACGGTATTAGTTTCACCAAGAGCTTTTTTAATTGTACGCTCAATATTATCATTGGGCACATTGTTAGACTTTGCCTTTTGAATAAGATCGCGAAGCTTAGCGTTAACAGTTGGATCACCGCCGCCCGCCTTTACAGCTACAGTAATTTCCTTACCGATTTTTGTAAATATTTTCGCCTTTTGGGCATCTGTCTTTTCTTTTTTGTGTTTAATATTGTTCCATTTACTATGTCCGGACATTTTTTAGTACCTCTCTTTTAATAACTCGTTAATTGTATCATTTGAATTAAAGAATGTCAATACGAAATTTAGATTTTTTCAGTCTTCTTAAGACAAATAAGCTCAAATGCATTGCCAAGAACGTAATTTGTTGCTTTAGTAAGAGCCACTCTCGTAGACAAAACATCAACATCTGTAGCAGAAAGGATCTGACAGTTGTGATAGAATCTATTAAATGCAGTTGCCACGTCAAGAATATATCTTGTAACCACTGAAGGCTCATATAAATCAAGAGCCTCAAGCACTTTTTCAGGGAAACGAGCAAGAGTTTTTACAAGTTCTCTTTCGTCATCCGATGTAAACACAACATTACCACCAAGTTCTTTCTCTTTAGCCTTTTCAATCAAAGAACAAGTTCTTGCATATGTATATTGAACATAAGGTCCTGTATTACCGTCGAAGGAAAGCGCATCCTCAAGAACGAAATTAATATCACGAATTCTATTACTTGAAAGATAGTAGAACACAATAGCACCAACACCAACCGCTTCAGCAACCTTTTCCTTATTTTCAAGATTAGGATTCTTTTCATCCATAATTTCGGATACCTTTTCAATAGCTTGTGCAAAAAGGTCCTTTAGAAGAATTACGTTACCTGTTCTTGTGGCAAGCTTTGCACCGTTGATACTTACAGTACCATAAGGAACGTGAACAAGCTTATCGTGCCAATCGTACTGCATAAGCTCAACTACCTTGAACCACTGCGCAAAGTGTAAGCTCTGTCCTGCACTTGTGACATAGATTGCCTTATCGAAATCATAGGTCTGCTTTCTGTAAACTGCAGCTGCAATATCACGAGTGGGATAAAGCGTTGAACCGTCGCGCTTCAAAATAAGGCATGGGGGCATATTGTATTCTTCAAGATCAACGATGGATGCACCGTCATCAATCTTAAGCAATCCCATATCGCGAAGCTTTTGAACCTGTGCAGGCATTTTATCGGTATAGAAGCTCTCACCCTTGTAGCTATCAAACTCAATTCCGAGCTGCGTATATGTTTTCTTATATTCAGCAACACTAATTTCAATAAACCATTTCCAAAGAGCAATATTTTCCTCGTCACCGAGCTCAAGCTTATGGAATTCAGCTCTTGCTTCATCATTCAAAGCAGGATCTTCCTCGGCTGCGTGGTGGAACTTAACGTAAAGCTCAACAAGCTTATCTATCCCGCCTTCATTAATTGCCTCTCTGTCACCCCACATCTTGTAAGCAACAATCATCTTGCCAAACTGTGTTCCCCAGTCGCCAAGATAGTTAATGCCAACACAATCATATCCAACGAATTCGTGAAGCTTCTTCAAGGAATGACCAATAACAGTTGTACCGAGATGTCCAATATGGAAGGGTTTTGCAACGTTTGGAGATGAATAGTCAAGCACCACTGTTTTTCCTCTTCCAAAGTCCGCAGAACCGTATTGGTCGCCATTTGCTAATACTTCATCACACAAAACCGAGCAAAGATAGTCATCACTAATGCTTATATTAAGATAACCGTTAACCGCCTCTGCCTTTTTGATTGAAGGGTCAACAAGCTTTTCTGCTATAATTTGTGCAATCTGCACAGGTGAACGACGGAGTGTTTTTGAAAGTTTAAAGCAAGGAAGAGCCAAATCTCCCATTGTTGTATCAGGTGGATATTCAAGCATTGACGCAAGGTCATCTGAGGAAATAACCGTATCAGTAAATACCGATTTAATGGCATCAAGTGCCTTTTCTGAAACTATTTGTTTAAATTTTTGCATAATTTTGCCTTTCTATATAAAGTTGATTTTTTCAATTTAATTAGTCATCATTGTTTTTATTTTTGCACTAATTCCCTGCGCTGCATCATTGCTTGAAACAACAATAAATATAGTATCATCACCGGCAACACAACCCAAAATATCATTTGATTTGATATTGTCAATTCCTGTTGCTACTGCCTGTGCCATACCAGCGTGTGTTTTAATTACAATAATATTCTGCGCATAATTAACGGAAACAATAAGCTGTGTCAAATTGGCATTAAGATTATTAATTCCATTCACCGCCACTGATGCTGGAAAAACGTAATAATAACCGTTAACGCCGTCCGAGATTTTAGTAAGCTTCAATTCTTTTATATCTCTTGACATAGTTGCCTGTGTTGCAGAATAACCATTTTCCTTCAATTTTTTTATAAGCTCGTCCTGGGTGTCAATTTTACAACTTTCAACTATTTCTCTAATTTTTTGTTGACGTTCTTTTTTCATAAAAACTCTCCTAAAATAATGTATTTATCAATAATTGTGCTTCATTTTTTGGCTCAAAATATCATAGAATGAGCAATCCTTAACCCTCACTAATTGTACGGTAAGCTCGGATTTGTTTATACTAACAACGTCGTCCTTAAAAAGCTCGCAATTTGCCTTTCCGTCCAATGTAAGCATAAGCGATTTTTCGCGAACCGAAACATTTTTAATTTTCAAGTTTGTTTCATCCGAAAAAATCAACTGACGCGCGATAAATGAGTGAGGGCAAATAGGCGTAACCAATTTGCATTTTACCTTCGGGTCCGCAATCGAACCACCCGCACTCATTGCGTATGCGGTTGAGCCCGTTGGAGTAGAAATTATAAGTCCGTCCGCTCTATACGAGGTAACCAAGCTATCCTCTGCATACAGCTCAAGGTTAATTATTTTTGAAACCGAACCGTTAGAAATAACCGCGTCATTGAGAGCAAACGATTTATATTTAACGTTTCCCTCTCTGTTAATAACCTCAATATCCATCATAGCGCGCTCGTCGATGGTGTAATCTCCGTCGATGATTTTTGAAAGAGCCGCAAGCTCATCCATTTCAAGCTCCGCCATATATCCAAGATGACCGAGGTTAATTCCAAGAATAGGCTTTCCTCTCTTTGCCATCTTTTTTGCGCAATCGAGAATGGTACCGTCACCGCCAAGAGCAATAACAAGGTCCGCCTCATCATAAAGCTTTTCTATCGGTAAAAAGTATATGTTTCCACGATAATTCTTCATAGCAAGAACCTTCTCCTTGCTATATTGTGAAACGAGTATTTTACATCCAAACTTAAGAAGATAATTTGTAACCTTAAGTGCCGCATTGGCTTTATCGGATATATTAAAATTTGTAACTATAGCTATTTTTTTCATGATTTTTCCTTCCGAATTCTACGAGTCGCCATGGGTACTACTATTTACGTTCACCGCAGAATGAGTAATTTATTTTATATGTGATACAGTTTTTATTTTGTTTTCATTTACTAAGTTTTGTGCTTGATCAGATTTTTTAAAATATGCCAAAAATTCCACATTACCGCTTCCACCCTCAATGGGAGAACGAGTAATATCAATGCACGAAAAGCCAAAAATAGTGGCACTGTCAATTACTTTACAAATTGCATCTTGATGATATGACGCCTTTTTTACAATTCCGTGAGAATTAAGAGCACTCTTGCCACACTCGAATTGGGGTTTAATCAATGACACTAATATTCCATCATCTTTTAAAACATCGGATATTCCCTGATGAATAAGTGTTTGTGAAATAAAGGATACGTCCATAACGGCAATATCAAATTCAACATCAAAATCATCATATGTCATAAACTTGGCATTGAATTTTTCTATTGAAATAACTCTCTCATTATTTTCGATAGAAGCATCAAGTTGACTGTGACCCGAATCAATCGCATAGATTTTTTTCGCTCCTCTTTGAAGCAAACAATCGGTAAATCCTCCGGTTGATGCGCCAATATCAATACAGGTGCAATTATTTACGTCAATATTGAACTTTTCAAGAGCAAAATCGAGCTTTTCTCCGCCACGACTCACAAACTTTGATTTATTGAGAATCTCAACAGTATGTTCTATTAAATCATCAATTTCAAGCGCTGGCTTTGTGACCTTTTTACCGTCAATCAACACGTTTCCGGCTTCAATAAGCACCTTAGCATTTTGACGGCTTTTGGCATTTCCCGAATTAAATAAATAAACATCCGCTCTCATATCAATACTCTCTTTTTATTAGATATTTAGCAAGCTCGGTAAACGTTCCATCATCATATGGTGAAATCGCATCAATTCCCGATTCTGTCAAATCAAGTGCATATTTTGTCGCTTCTTCAACACTCATAAAGGACAAGAATGAGTTAAGCTCTCTCCTGCCCTCGTTATAATCAAGTATGTCGTCAATTATTTGGAACGCAAGTCCAACATTTTCTGCATACTTAATAGCCGAAACACATCTTTCATCATATTCTTCGATTCCCGCTGCAAGACAACCAAGCTTGGCAGAAGCAGAAATCAATTTGCCTGTTTTCAACTTATGCAATCTAATAAGAGTTTCAAAATCAAATTTTTCAGATGCAGCTTTAATATCCATAGTTTGACCTGCAAGCATTCCACTCTCACCGGTACTATTGGCAAGTATCTCAACCGCTTTTGCATTGATTTCTGGCATAAGATATGAATTCTTAATTGCAACTTCAAATGCCTTAACCATCATAGCATCCCCTGAAAGCAAAGCAAGTGCCTGACCAAATCGTTTATGAGTTGCTAATTTGCCTCTGCGAAAATCGTCATCGTCCATACAAGGCATATCATCGTGAATTAGAGATGACGCGTGTATCATTTCAATGGCACATGCATACGGTATTGCAGGAGCAATGTCACCTGAAAACAATCTGCAGATTTCCAAAACAAGAAAAGCACGAATGCGCTTTCCACCGCCAAGCAAACCATACCTTTGCGCCTCAATCAACTGTTGAAAATCTGCATTAGTATAATCATAGCATTGCTCAAGCGCATGCTCAACAAGATCAGCATTGACCTTTAATTTTTCTTTAATATCAAGCATTACTCTTCCTCAAAAAAGTCCTTTTCAATCATTTCTCCGTTAATAGATGGAGAAAGAACTTTTATTCTTTTTTCTGCATTATCAAGTGCCTCGTTACAAAATCTAACAAGAGCAACACCTTCTTCATAGAGCTTAAGTGACTCGTCAAGAGATGAATTCCCGCGTTCAAGAAGCTTAACAATCTCTTCAAGTCTTGCAGTAGCAGATTCAAATGTCATATTTTCTTTTTTAGCCATTTTGAGCCCCTCCATTTTCATTAATTTCTTCAACAATCGCGCCGAGATTACCATTACCGAGTAAAATATTAACTCTCTCACCAATCTTAATATTGGTAACGCTCGCAATTGCTTCTCCAGCATCGTTTTGAACAATGGCATACCCTCTTGACAAAGTATTAAGAGGACTTATAGTATTCAGTTTGGCACACAAAATACCATAAGTGTGTTTCCTGTCCTTGAAAATATTCTGCATGGAAGCATCAAGCTTATCCGACACAAGATTTATTTTCATTTTGTATTCGTCAAGCAAGTTTTCTTTTGAAGTAAGCACACGAGCTGATGAAAGCATATTCAAATGCTTTCTATAGTTTTGTATTTTCGAAATAAGTATTTTTTCAACATTTAAAATATTCTTGTTTAAGTCATTTTTAACCGTCAGCACATTGGGTACTGCAAGCTCTGCCGCAGCAGACGGAGTTGGCGCGCGAAGGTCTGCTACAAAGTCACAAATAGTATAATCGCTTTCGTGTCCAACCGCAGAAATAACGGGTATTTCTGATTTTGCTATTGCATAAGCGAGTTCAACGTTATTAAAAGCCCAAAGGTCTTCCATAGAACCGCCTCCGCGACCAATAATAATTACGTCTACAGACTTAGTTATGTTAAAATACTCAACACCTGCAATCAAGCTCTTATATGCGGTCTCTCCTTGAACCAAGGCAGGATATAAAACAAGTTTAGTTAAAGGAAATCTTCTTCCCATAACGTTTATCATATCGTGTATAGCCGCGCCTGTGGGTGACGTAATAATTCCAACTGTTGACGGTAATTTAGGAATAGGCTTTTTTCTATTCTGGTCAAAAAGCCCTTCCTTTTGAAGCTTTTCTTTTATTTGCTCATAGGCAATATATAGCGCACCTATGCCGTCGGGTTGAATATCTTCCGCATAGAGTTGATATTGACCTGATGGTGTATATAAGGAAATCCTTCCGTAAACAATTACGTTCATCCCCTCTTTAAGTGCAAACTTAACTCTTTGTGCACTCGAACGAAACATAACTGCTTTAAGCACACTCGTTTCGTCTTTTAAAGTGAAATATATGTGCCCTGAACGATGGAGTGTAAGATTAGAAATCTCCCCTCTTACACATATCATAGAAAGAACTTCGTCTTGAGCGAGCAAGGCACGGATATATTCGTTAATTTGTGTAACGCTCAAAATCATTTTTGAATTTTCCATACCTTTCTCCTCTAATTATTTATATTTTCTCTGTGTTAAAATAGCAATACCTGCAGCATTATCTGCAGAAAACTGTGGCTCTGCAAAATATGTCTTATCAAAAGCAGAAAGCTTTGATTTCAAAAACTTATTACTCATAACACCGCCTGCATATATGATAGGTATCTCGGGATATTTTTCTCTTATTTGCTCAGTTAGAGCAACAAGAGTCTGTGCAACAAAATTCAAAACGTATGCAGACACATATGCCTTATCGTTCGTTTCTTTATAGAGCTTTTGTGAGAGATTTTCAAGTCCCGAGAGATTACACTTAGCATCTTTAACGCATATCTTTGCCTTTGGCAATTTACCATTATACCCGTTAGCAAGCACTTCAAGTTCTTTACCGCAAGGAAATTTCAATCCCATCATAACTCCTGCTCTGTCGATTGCTTGTCCCGCACTTATATCGGCAGTATCGGCTATAATTTCGACATCAAAAGAATTGTCATCGGGCACAACATAAAGAGCCTCGGTTGTTCCTCCCGAAACGTGAAAAGCAACAAAAGGATTGAGCATTAATTCATCAATAGCACCACTTGAATGGAGTGCTGCCATAATGTGTCCTGCTTGATGCGAAAAATAACTTATTGGCACGTTATGAGTTGCCGCAATCATTTCTGCAACTGCTTTTCCTGAAAGAAAGCATGGCATATATGAGCCTTCAGTATCGCGTGGAACAGTAGAAACTCCAACCGCCGAAATTTCAAATTCACCAATCTCCTCACGCACAGGTGATGCAATCTCAGCAAAATTTTTTATATGAGAAAATACGGCATCGCTTTGTCTAAGTCCTTTTTCTCCCTCTTTAACATCAAGCATTTTCTTGATATTGGCGATCACCTTACCACTCTCGTCACAAGCTGCTACGGAAGTGGTATAGTTACTCGTATCTATGCCAAGATAAATTTTTTTATTGCTCATTTTTAGCTTCAAGCTTATCCTTGATATTGTTCAAAACTCCGTTTGTAAAAGCTCGTGACTTGGGGTCGTCATATTTTTTAACAAGCTCAAGTGCTTCATTAATGGAAACGGTATTTGGAATATCATCACAATACATCATTTCGTAAACACAAAGACGTATAGCGGAACGAGTGGTTTTTGAAAGGCGCGAAACCTTCCAACCATTTGATGCTTCTGTGATAAGAGCATCAATATCTTTCTCATGCTCAACAATGCCAAAGTAAGTATTTTTAATGTATTTTTCTTTAATCGCATCAATATCACGATTTTCGGTAGAAAGTGCAAAAATTTCATCAGCACTCTCTTCAAGGCGAAATTCTCTTTCAAAAAGCAACTCAAAGGTAGCTTCTCTTTGTTCTTTTCTTGTCATAATACAAATTCCTCTTTGAAATATTAAATATTAACTTGTATATTATAATACAAAATCTCAAAAAAGTCAATAAAAAACCTATTTTTTATGCAAAAAATAATGAATATTTTGCAAAAATATGCATAGCGGAAAATTTTCGCGATATTTTACAAAAAAATATGCTATTTCTATTGAAAATTTCAAAAAAATATTATATAATAATCGTGTATATTACTTTTTCAAAGAAAAGGAGTTCAAAAATGGCAAGAAGAGATTGTGAAACGCAGATGTTCCGAGTACCAAGCGAACGCGAGGACGAAACAAGAAGAATACTTCAGGAAATTTACAATGCTTTAAGCGAAAGAGGATATAACCCCATCAATCAAATAGTTGGATATATCATTTCAGAGGACCCCACGTATATAACAAATCATAACAACGCACGTGCGCTCATCAGAAAGCTTGATAGAGACGAGCTTTTGGCAACGTTGCTTAAAAACTATCTTGGAATTTAATATGAGATTTATCGATTTAAAAACAAGAGTCGAAACAGCATTTATATCTTTCCCGACCGTTTTGTGTATCGGTGATTTTGACGGTGTTCATTTAGGACACCGTCAACTTGTTGCTTCCGTACTAAACCAAATGCAAAAAGAAAAACAAGAGCATCCCAATGTAGTAAGCGGTGCTTGGTTTTTTGACTCAAACACATATAAAGCCGCAAGAGAAATTTACACCATAGAAGAAAAACTTAATGTTTTTGCTTCTCTCGGTCTTGATTATGCCATCATTGCAGACTTCGATGAAATGAAATCACTTTCACCAGAAAGCTTTGTATATGATGTTTTGCAATCAAAATGCAACTGTATTCATGCAGTTTGCGGAGAAAATTTCCGCTTTGGCTCAAAAGCTTCTGGTGATAGCAATGCTCTTAAAAATATGATGAACGGAAATGCCACTGTAGTTCCACTTCTGTCGGTTGACGGTGACAAAATTATTTCATCAACCTATATTAGAGAGCTTTTGGCTGAAGGAAATATTAAGAAAGCCAATTCCCTTCTCGGTGAAAATTACACTGTTTATGAAACCGTAATTCACGGCAAAGCACTTGGCAGAACACTTGGAATTCCTACGATTAACCAAAATGTTCAAGGTAAACAATTTATTCTTAAAAACGGCATTTATTCAACAATCTGCACAGTCGAAGGAAAGAAATATTTCGGTGTTACAAACGTAGGAGTTCGACCAACCGTTGACGATGACGGACACAAAAATATGGAAACTTATATCATTGATTATGAGGGCAACTGCTATGATAAAAGGGTTAAGGTTGAATTTGTTCATCGAGTTCGTGACGAGATGAAATTCGACTCACTCGATGCCCTAAAAACACAAATTCAAAAGGATATAAACGCAACAATACATTATTTCAATAATTAAAAAAGAGGTGAGAGCAATGCTTCGAAAGATAATAATTTTGTTTATTTTTTCGACTATTTTGCTCTCGCTTTTTTATATGCCAATTTTCTCGTTTGAGCTTGACAAATCAGAAGGAAGTGTTGATTCATACTACCTTTTTGACATAAAAAATAACTTAATTATGGCAGAAGAAAATATTGATAAAATTATATCTCCCTCTTCTTCTGTAAAAATAATGACTGCTTGTATTATTCTGGAGTCAGGGATTGATTTTAATCTTGAAATCGAAATCACCTCAAAGATGCTACAAAATGTTTCAGGACGAAATATGGAGTTGAAAGAAGGAGATAAGCTCACTGTAAACGACCTACTTTATGCAATGCTCTGCGGAGGATTTAACGATGCAACAGTTGCGCTTGCACTAACGGTTTCCCCTTCACTTTATGAGTTTGTAATCCTTATGAATGAAAAAGTCGAACAGCTCCAAATGAAGTCAACTCACTATGTAAACGTTACGGGAATTGAGGTTACCGCAGCTAAAACCACGGTTAATGATCTCTCCATTCTCGCAAAATATATGTCAAAAAACGAAAAATTTGTGGGGATTTGTTCCACAAAATCCTATCGTTTTTCTGATAATGCAACGAGTAAATACACAAGCGTAAATAACCGTTCAACTTTACTATCCACCTACAAAGGTCTTGCAAATTTCAACACGGGATCTTCAAGCAGTGGAGATTGCGCTATCGTTTATTATAAAACCAATGATTGTGAACTTATTTCTATAGTTATGAATGCACTCGCTAATGACGAAAAAGATACGTCAAATTTTGCTGAAACTTATACAAAATCCCTCCTCAACCACGCACTAAACGACTATGAAACAATTACAGTAAAAAGCAAAAAAGAAGTTATTACTTCTCTGCCTGTAAAATACTCAATTTCGTACAAAAATATCGACTTGTATCTAAAAGAAGATGTTAAACTTTTTCTTTCAAAATACACCGACATAAATTCCGATTTAAAATATGATATACATATTTATGGCGATGAACTGAAAGCCCCCATAAAGCAAGGTGACGAGGTTGGTATTCTCACGATTTCGCACAACGGTGTTCTACTTGCTTCAATGCCAATTTTATCAAGTATAACGGTGGAACGAAACGGATTTTTGTTTGTGATGGATGTGATGAAAAGCTTTATTACAAGTATTTGGTTTGTCCTTATCTTGATTTCTATATTTGTTTGCATCTTGGTTGTCCATAACCGCAAAAAGCACAAATTTAGAAAAAAGAAGCGTAAAAGAAAAAATAAATCAAAAATTATCAAAAAATAATTCAAAAACCCCTTGATTTTTTCCTTTTTATGTGATATAATATCACAGTCGTCAAAAGACGGCACAATATAGGGGTATAGCTCAGCTGGTAGAGTACCGGTCTCCAAAACCGTGGGTCGCGGGTTCGAATCCTCCTGCCCCTGCCAAGAAAAAAGCCAAGTCGAAATTCGACTTGGCTTTTTTCAACGAAATTTGCCCTTCGGGCAAGTGAAATAGCTTCGCTGTGAAATATTTGCTTCGCAAATGTGAAATATTCACTTTGCGAATGTGGGCAAATTTCATTTCACATTGCGACCAAATCGTTGCGAAGCAACGGGAGCAATATTTCACAATGTGCGATAGCACATTATTTCACATTCGGCAACGCCGAATATTTCACTAAAAATACCGCAACAAGTTGCGGATGATATACAAGACAAGGCTACGCCTTGATTAATTTGTGAAAATGTGGTATAATGAAACAAAGAAAAGGAGGAGGGTACGATGCAGTATTATGAATTGACCAACAAAAAGCTTCATTTCATCGTTACCCCTGACGAGCTTCGAAAAATTTTGCAAGGGTTTCACCATGTTGTTGTAAGCACGGGTGTACGAAAAAATTATGTGGAAAGTAATCCAAACGATTTTCTCTGCACCTTTGATGCTTTATATGCAAAACTAAAAAACGGTGAGAAATTGGTTTGGAAAACAGACTATGATATTGCACATTTTTCCACAGGCATCACCGACCATCTTGAAAATTGCATTTATCAACCGTCTACGAGATTAAGCGTTCCGAATTTTGCAGAACCCTGTCCTTTTATTGATACGTTTTGTTTCTTACCGTGGAAAGATCAACTTTCAACTTCTTTTTCTGTTACACAATACCCCGAAAATGTGTGTGGATTGTGTTTGACTTTTCCTGCGAAAATTGAGTATGAGAATGATACTGAAAAACATTCAGCCTGTATAATTGAATGCGCATGCTTGGATGATTTTGCAACATACGAAACGCTAGTTGAAAGAATTAAATCGATTACCAACCCATTGAAATTAGACTTTAACGGAAAGGTACGTCGCACTTCTGTAAGAATAAGCGACGAGGCAAAAAAAGATTTTTGTAATTTCTATTTTGCAACCTCAAATGATGTAACAATTCTTTGATTTTCAATGTTAACAGTTGACCTTTTGTTCGCTTTTACCTCG
>JAZQUS010000053.1:0-39086 GCA_045631445.1 Eubacteriales bacterium | reverse complement strand
CCACCACGCAAAGCGCGGTCCCCCCGCTGCAAGCACCCCTTCCACCATAAATGGTCCCCCTTCTCCGCTGGAGAAGGCACCAACAAATCAAAATTTGAAATCAAATGCCAAAATCGTCACCGTATGTTTTTTTAAGGGCTTGTGTAAAGAAATCGTTGATATCGAAGCTTGAGGAATTGCTTGTGTTATCGGGTGGTTTTATAGCGCTCGCAAACATATTTTTAGCATCATCATTCGGTTTTTTATATTCCAAAAATCCGTTCACAAGCCCCCCCAAAATGCACTTAGCAAGATACGGAATGGGTGACCGAATTGGCTCTTTTGAATGCTCCAAAAACTGCACAGAAGCCAATAGAATGGTGGGGGTAGTGTTCTTTACGAGCAGAGCTTGAACATCGCTTTGAGCGTATTTTCTGCCCTCGTATTCGGCATTACTTTTGTACCACAAATGCTCTAATGCTCTGTCTAACAGAAGAACATATTCTTCTTCAAGTCCCTTTTCGTTTTTCAAAATTTCAAAGCATTCCCTTTTCAATTCCATAAACGAAAGCCTTTCTTTCTCCACCGCCAGTGCCTCCTCAATAGATAGTTCGGTGGATTTAGTTATATTGGATTTAGTTATATTGGGTATAGTTTTATTTATTTCCCGACTATCTGATGGCTGGGGGGAAGCCATCTCGTGACTATGGGGTGGCTCTATATTAAGTGCAGGGGAGCCATCAAATAACTGCAAGACATATAAATTTGATGTTTGTCGATTTAATCCATTCTTGCTTTTTGCAAATTGATTTTTTACTATTATGTGTTTTTTATTTTGCAACTGCTTCACAACATTTTTTACAGTTGATAATCCCATTCCGCACGCGCTCGCAATCCCCTTTTCACTTGGAAAACAGGAGTGGCTTTCGTTGTCAGAGCGCATTATGAGATAACAAAGCACCGAAAATTCATAAGGAGTTAGCTCCCAATCAAATATCTTACTTGGCACGATGAAAAACGGCTCTTTTTTTATCGAATTTGCACCTTTTTTTACTGTTTTTTGCTCGTTTTGAGCACTTTTTTCTTCCTTTTCTATCAATTTTTATGATTTTCCTTTCGTGTTTTCACGGTGGAGAGAACCCGTGTAAACGATTTTAAATCATAAAAACACGCCAAAAGACGCCAAAGGACGCCACAACACGCCAAAAAAGGAAGAAAATTTTGTTATTTTGATTTATTTTACAAACAAAAAAGGCAAACTCGGTGAATTTGCCTTTGCTTTTTTATTCCTCTAACTGTCTGCCTAAGAATCCTGCCGCTGTGGAAACAAGGCGGTTTTCTACGTCCGTAGAAAGATTATTTTTGCCGTAGCCGTCAACCGTTTTGAGTGATGCCACAATGCCAATAACATCTCCGCTACTCACAATGGGCATCGCACAGCTCACGTAATGCGCCAAATTATCATTTATAGGCATCATTTTTTCGTCACCCTCGCGATGAACATAAATGCTTCTTCCATCCATCAGTTGCTCAAATTCGGGTGAAAGCATTTTTTCAAGATATTCCCTCTTCGACACCCCCGCGCAAGCAATACAAGTATCTCTGTCGCAAATAATCACATCCATAGTGCATACCTTGTGCAAGGTCTCCGCATACTGCGATGCAAAATTCGTAAGCTCCCCAATGGGCGAATACTTCTTGAAAATCACTTCTCCCTCTCGGTCAGTGTAAATTTCAAGTGGGTCGCCCTCCCTTATCCTCATCGTGCGTCTTATCTCCTTCGGGATAACTACGCGTCCGAGGTCATCAATTCTTCTTACAATTCCTGTTGCTTTCATATATATAATCTCCTTTTAATAATCAACCATTCGCAATTTTTGTTGCTATTTTAGTTTTTGTCTTATTTTGAGATTTATTCATATTTTTTGCTAATAATGTACAATTGTTTTGTTTGGCTACATATCCGTACATTGAAAAATATTGACAATATGTTAATTATTTGATATACTTAAATTTACAAGAATTCAATTTTTATTGGAAGGAGGATGGCATTATGCTTAAAATTGCGATATGTGATGACGAACAGGATTATCGTGAGACAATAGAACAAATGCTTAATCGATATATCAAGGATACAGATATCGAGGCGCAGATTGACATATTCACTAACCCGTCAGAGCTTATAGATGCCACTGAAAACGGTACGATTTATGACATATATCTTTTGGACATTTATATGCCCGGAATCACAGGAATGAGTTTTGCAACAGAGCTTCGTAGTCGAGATATAAAGAGCTCCATTATATTTTTAACATCATCCACAGACCACGCACTGGAGGCGTTTGGGGTTAATGCAACTCATTATCTTCTGAAACCATTTACACTGAAAACTTTTTATGTGGGCATGGATAAGGCAATGCAGAACCTAACCACGCACCGCAACGATAGTATCGTTCTTAAGGTTGACCACGAGTATTGTAATATTCTTGTATCAAAAATTTGCTATTGTCAAGCGGAGGACAAATATCAGTCAATCCATCTTACAAACGGCGAAAGATTGCTTGTACGCATCACGGGGTCAGAGCTCTATAAACAGCTTTCGGAATTTGATTGCTTCTATCATTGTGGCAGAGCACACATTATAAATTTGAATTATATAAGCAAATTAACGCTAAATGGTGTTATATTAAAAAACGGTATAGAACTTTCTCTCCCGCGTGCTGTAATTCCCGACTTGCGCACTGCATTTTTCGATCACTTTAATTAGGAGGTAGATATGCTTTTAGTTCCTCATATAGTGTTTTTAATTCTAACTGTACTATCCCATATCGGTGCCTCTTTATTTTTTGCAAAACCTCGTTTTAACAAGGTAATAACAGCTATTATTTGGCTGATCTATGGCATATTATTCTTGATTTTGCCACCGGATACGCCTGCTATAAATTTCTTTGTTTCATTTGCTCTTCATCTTGTACTATTTTTTACTACTACCACAGGTCGCACTGTCGAAAAAGGTTTTTTGTTCTTCAGCTATGCCACAACTTATACCTGTTTTAGTTCGCTGTTTAATATACTAAATAATAAATTAAACAACACGGTAGCAATAGTTGCTTCTTCTTTAGTGTTAATGACGATTATGCAGATTATTTTGTATATGGTTTTACTCCCCTCATTTAGAAAAGTTGCAATGTATATCAGAGAGGGTTGGGCAAAATTCTATGGGGTAGTAATCAGCTTTTGGGTTCTTATTGTCGGACAATCAGTGTTTACCCTGATGAAGCCAATGACAACACAGCAAACCATCATATTTTTATTTACAATGTTGGCTTTTTGTGTTACCTATATTGCTATATTCAATAGCATGAAAAACATCGTGGAATTATCTCGCGAAAAGCAAAAATCATTAAATACTGAGCTTCTACAAACACAAGTGGATGCTCAAGTTAAAGAAGCAAAAATAGTAAGTCAAAATCGCCACGATATGCGCCATCATTATCAAGCATTAATGTCATTGGCAACTGATGGTGAAATGGATAAAATCATTGATTACTTAAAGCTGCAAAGCGAAAGCATTGAGGCTATGACTACGGGGCGCTTCTGCGAAAACGAAACGATTAACAGTATTTTGAAAGTTTATCACAAAAAGGCTAAAAATCAAAATATAGCTATCGACATTTGTGCAGCAGTAAAACCCAATATATCAGTCCCCTCACCAGCGCTCGTTACTATTGTCGCTAACACATTGGAAAATGCACTTCACGGCGCAAGTGATAGCAAGAGTGCCACTCCATATATAAAAGTGTCAATAAAGCACAAAGCAGGACGTTTGGTGATTTCCTGCGAAAACTCCTGTATTCCGTCCCTGGATTTTAAAGAAATGCCCGATTATTTGCAAGGCATAGGTATTCACAGTATTATTTTCACAACAGAAAAATATAACGGTTCGTGCCGTTTCTCCGCAAATAACGGTAAGTTTACCGCTACAATCATTATGGATGAATAATTAAATAAAATTTTAAACTGCTTCAAATGTATGTTTGAGGCAGTTCTTTTTTATTTTGCTTTCAAATTCGCGACAAAAAAATACTGTTTCGCGACATTTTTTGAGGGATGTGACCAAAATATTGTATTATATAATAGGAAATATATCATATTTTTTCAAAAATAAGGAGGACTTATGACTAAGAAAATTATCTCAATGCTTTTGGTCTTGTGTACTTTTTTAACTGTTCTTCCTATGAACATTTTTGCAGAAGAAGTTACTTCTATGAACGAATCAGTTCAAGAAGAACAACAACAGCAAGAAGAAACAACGGCCAAAAAGAAAATCACCTACGTTAAAAACGGAGGTGGATTTGCAGACGGAGTTATGTTTGCAACCGACTTTTTACCCGGAGAGGAGGTAGTGCTTCCTGACGATGATATCATCTCACGTCCGGGACACGTGTTCTGCGGTTGGTATCTTGATTCTGACTTCGTGGGTGAAGCAATCACAAAGATTGATGCAACATTCACAGAAGATGTTATCCTCTATGCAAAATGGATTCCTTTGTTCTATACAATAGTAATCCCCGATGAAATATCTGCCGATGCAGGTCACTTTGACATTAACGCAACAGTGGGCGGTTTCTTTGAGGGCGACCACGTGGATGTTTCAATTAACTCAGCTAACGATTGGCAGCTCATAAGCGGCAATACAGCTCTTCCCTACACCGTTTCTAAAGACGGAAACGTATTCACAAACGGAAGTGTGGTTGCAACCTTTGATACGAGCAGCAGTGAAAGATTTGATTGTGTGGTAGATACCAGCGCAATTAATCACGCAGGCTCATATACCGACGTTCTCACGTTTAACGTTTCCTTCGTAGGTGTTGAATACACCGTAACTTACGAAACAGGTATTGGCGACGCGATTGAAGCCGATAGCATAAGAGCAGGCGCAAAATTTTCAGATTATATTAGCTACCCGACTTGTCCTTCAAATTACATATTTGCCGGCTGGTATTTGGATTCTGAATTTACAAAGCCACTTAGCAGTGAAGACGTAATTCTTGGAGATACAGTTCTTTACGCACAGTATTTTGAAATTAAGGAAATTCAACAAAACGCATATCAGAACTATGCAAGAGCTTTTGATCAGTCCACAGATTTCCGCATCTTGATTGAAACTACTGAAGAAATGACTATAGAAGATCTTGCAGAGACTCTCAGCTTGAAAAACATTGGAACAAGTGCTATAGTTCCTCTTGATATTGTGGGTTCGGGAACATCGTTTACAGTTGGTACAAGCGGTGGATTCATTCCCGGTGCTTCATATAAGCTCATAATTGAGGGCGACCTTGTTAAGTTTGCCGGATATGACGAAAACGTAAAAGAATATCATTTTAGCATATACAAAGAAGAGGTTGCAAACGCAACACTTAATGATGACGTTAAGTATTTGCAGACCTCTGAAATTATATCTCTTGCCGTAAACGGTGCTTTGGTAACTAATATTACACCACAAACCGTTAAAGCAGGTGAAGGCGAAAATGCCAACGAGGGCGGCTCTGCTACAATGGGCAGCTTCGTTTGTGAAGCTAAGAGCTTTAACGTAGGAGATATCATTGCCGTGACCGAAGCTGATGCTCTTGCTTCGGCAACCGACCTTTACAACGAAGTAACATATATCGAGATAACCGGTAAGGACGGTAATCTCTACATCTATTCCAGCGCGAAAGCTACCGATGTCTTGTTTACACCCGACGTTCTTCCCGTTGCAAATGCTTGGGATACGGACGGAGATGCAGACAACGATTCCATCACAGTTTCTGTATCCGATATGGACTTTTCCGCTGAAAAGTATAGTGTAATTGGACTTTCTTCCGAAACTGAAATAGAAGTTGGCGATTTTATCGCCTTCTACGACGGAGTAATGGCTGACGACGGTACCGGAGCAACTGTAACAGCTTATGCGCGTATACTTACAGTTGTAGTATCCGACGATTATTATGTAATTACATACGAAACCACAACATACGATGAGTTCCGTACCGCAATGGACATTTACAACAATCAGACAGTTGACGGTGACCAGTTAATTCCCGAGGAAAATCGCGAAGCGCTTGAAGAAAGCATTGCGCAAAGTGCACTTGACAGTGGATTTGCCGATGATGCTGCAGTACAACTTCTTGATGCAACGTTCACTCCCGAAGCTTTGGAAGAGCTCGGAATATCTTCTTTAACCTACACACCTTACAGAAGCGACAGGAAGATGGCTAAAGCTGAAAGCTCCGGTGGAAAACTCACAGCGAAAGCGTCAATTTCCAAACTACGTGTTTCAATTGTAAGAGACTTGGTACACTTTGAAGGCAAACAGGGTTTCCGCGTTGTATTTGAGTTTGACGTCAAGATTGTTATCGCGGGCAAAGAAATTGCTTTTGGTATTACTCTCTCATCAATAATTGAGCAAGAAGTCATCGTTGACATCAACACGAATTGCCAAGCCGAGTGGGATAACTGGGGTATAATTCCTTACATCAAGGAATATTACGCAGAAGCATCGGTAGATATATATAACTACACAGCAGTAGGTGTTGGTGTTATTATAGTCACCAAGGAAGCTGAAAACGAAGAAGATGAGCCCGATAAGCTCATCGGACATAAGACAACTGTAGCCGAACAACTTGAAAAATATTTCGAGGGACTCGGCGGTGAAGAAAAGGAAAAAGAATTATTTGATTATTGCAACAGACTTTTCGAAAGAGGTAAAGATGCGGTAGAAGACGAATTAGGAAAAGATGGCACAGAACCGGATCCCGGTATTAAAGGCCATATATGGACAGTTGCTACCGTTATTATTGACCCTAACAAGCTCTATGTTGGTAACGGCTCTGCATCAGTTACAAAAACTATTGCTACACAATACGCAAAAATGCTTGACCGCGAATCCGACTGGGTAAATCTTTTGAAAGTGCCAATTGGTAAAATCCACGTAATGCTCTGTTGGGGTATTATAGATTTAACCTTCTCGGTAGATTTTGTAATTCAAGGAAATCTAAATCTTTACGCAGGTATATCCTTCTGGCATGAAAATGCCAACAGAAATATCTATGCATTCCAAGTGTTTGCAGGAAAGTTTACGAGTGACACAGTCAGTCTTATAGAAGAAAAATATGAATTTGCCTTCTATATGGTAGGTACTATCGGCCTTAGAGTTGGTCTTGATTTTAATCTTAAGGTAGGAATTTTGACCACGGATCTTGCTTCCGTTGAATTGACGTTTAGCATAGGCCTTTACGTTAGAACATACGGATATTTGCATTATCAGTTGAAATATTCCGAATCTGCAGGTAAAACAACCAACTGGACAGGAGCATTTTATCTTGACTTTGGTCTTTATCTTGAGCTTGGATTAACAGTCGATGCAGCTAAAGGCAACCTCGAAATTGAATTTGACCTTCTCGAAAAGGAATTTTGCTGGGTTGAAGCAGGAAGTAAAATGACCGCAGTTGACTTTGCTTATGATCAAGACGAGGTTGACGAAATTTCTCTCAAAGGTCATAATAACTCGGCTCAGCTCCCCGATGGGCTTTTCGATATGAACTACCTTGATCTCAAGGAAGGTCTTGATGACGGTGAATTCTTCGTTGAATCAAAGGACAGATTCACAGATTTCACAATAACAATAACTAACCCTGCGTTTACATACGATATTGTTAACAACGTAATAATGGTTGAGCCCGGTGATGAACCTGTACAAGAAGGTGAAATGATTATTACTTGGATAGGCGAAAAAGCTGCATTTGCTAAGAATCAGTTTGAAAGAAGAATTCCTCTTTATTGGGATAATCTTCGTGACGGCTATTACATCGCATACGATACAGCGGGCGGTTCTAACATAGAGCCCACCGTTGCAAAGTTCGGCGCTGAGGTTGTTCCTCCCGAAAATCCCACTCGCCGTGGTTACGATTTCACAGGCTGGTATCTTGATGCTCTTTGCACTATCCCCTATGAATTCCCTGCAACCATGCCCGATGAGGATGCTCTCGTTTATGCAGGTTGGACTCCCGCATCCGTATATTACACAGTAGAACATTATACTCAAAATATCGGAGGCAACGGATATACTCTCTATGAAAGAGAGAAAATTACAGCAATTAACGGAACTGTTGTTACAGGCCAGCTTAAAGATTATGAGGGCTTTACTGCTCCCGATGCAATAACTGCTACAGTTACTGCCGATAGCGGTATGGTAATCAAATATTACTATACAAGAAACACTTATAAAGCAACGTTTGATTATGGTGTTGGTGGTATGGAAGACCGCGATAGAGTTATAACCTATTATTACGGACAAACAGTTGAACCACCGGTATTCACATATCAAGGATTCTACTTTAGTGATTGGGTGGGCGAATTACCCGAAACAATGCCTGCACACGACTTTACAGTCACGGCTCGTTGGGGATGTTCTTCCGATACACCTTATCGTGTAGAATATTACCAACAAAACGCAAATGGCTATGGATATACTGTTGTAGAAATTCTTAATTTGAAGGGTACAACCTACGATTTCGTGGATGCTCCCGAAAGAGAATACGAGGGCTTTACTCTTAAGTACACTCCCGTAAGTCATCCTATTTCAAGCAAGGGTAATACTGTAATTAAGGTTTACTTTGATAGAAATACACATAACGTTAATTACGTTGACAACGGAGCAAATGCTCCAATCGCTTCTGAAACTCACCGTTATGGCGAAAACTTTATTCCCAAAGTTCCCACAAGAACAGGATATGGTTTTGCAGGATGGTTTGTTGACGAAGAACTTACAACTCCATTTAACGGATATATGACGGACGGCGAGCTTACCCTCTATGCAAAATGGGAAGCAGGTGTTGTCGGTTACGTAGTAAATCATAATATCCAAAACGCAAATAATAATTCTTATACTACAACCACAGTTTACGGAAATGCTACAGCTGACACGGTTGTAACTCCCGAGCTTATTGAGGTTGGCGAAGGATTTATTGCTCCCGAAACTCAAACTGTTACAGTAAGAGCAGACGGAACAACGGTAATCAATTACTATTACACTCGTGAGGTATATACCCTCACAGTTGATAAGGCAGACGGAAGCACTCCCACAACCACAAATTACAAATACGGTGCTGATGTAAAAGTTTCCGAGCCTACTCGCACAGGTTACACCTTCGCAGGTTGGGATATAGAAGTTCCCGCAACAATGCCAAATGGCGACGTTACAATTACTGCTACGTGGATAGTTAACCAGTATAAGATAACATTCAATTCCAATGGTGGCAGCGCAGTTGGTGAAATCACTGCTAATTATGGCGATGCTATCACAACTCCCGCAAATCCCACAAGAACAGGTTATACTTTCGCAGGTTGGGATATTACAATTCCCGCGACAATGCCTGCAGAAAATCTTGTTGCAACTGCTAAGTGGACGCTTAACACTTACTCGATTACAGTTAATACAGTATCGGGCTCAGTTGGTAGCTATCCCACAACGTACACTATCGAATCAAGCGCAATCAATATTCCCGATCCCACAAGAACGGGTTATACATTCCTTGGTTGGACAGGAACAGGACTTTCAGGCGCAACAAAGAACCTTTCAATCCCTGCAGGTAGCACGGGTAACCGTACATATACTGCAACTTGGTCCGAAAATACTTACACCATTTCCTATGCGATTTACGGAAGTGGAGCTACAGGCACTGCTCCTGCAAAGGCAACGTTGAAGTATTCTCAAAGCTATACAATTCCCGCTAACCCATTCACACGCACAGGTTACACCTTTAGCGGTTGGTCAACAAGTGCAGGCGGCTCGGCTGTATATTCAGCAGGACAGTCCGTTTCTAAACTGTTTGCAACAAACGGTTCAAACGTAACACTTTATCCTGTTTGGAAAGCTAATACATACACAATTAAGTATGCTAATTACGCATCAAGTGGCTCTGTATCATCTCAATCGGCTACATACGATACTGCAATTACATTGAGAAGCAATGGATTCACACGCACGGGCTACACATTCCTCGGTTGGTCACTTACAAGTGGCGGAACAAAGAATTTCAGTGCAAGCCAGAGCGTATCGAACCTTACTGCAACCAATGGTGGAACTATTACGTTGTATCCTGTATGGCAGGCGAACACCTATACCGTTAAATATAACGCAAACGGTGGTAGCGGATCAATGTCTTCCACAACACATACTTACGATGTGGCAATGAATCTCAGAGCTAACGGATTCTCAAAATCCGGCTATATATTCATGGGATGGTCAACAAGCTCGGGCGCATCCGATCCCTCTTATGGTAACGGCGCGAGTGTAAAGAATCTCACTACAACCAATGGCGGAACTGTTACACTCTATGCTATTTGGCTTGACTGTCAGTATAACTACCGCAATTCCGGTGTTGAAAAAACTGTAACCGATAGTAATAGACCTGAATTGGCATATTATATGTCAAATCAAGTAAATATTTCTAAGCTCAAGCAGTACGGTTGTACAACGGCGAAAATAATAGTTTCCTTCACGGTTAATGAGCTTAACGACGGTTATCAGTATGTAAATATTCGTGACACTAATGAAAATTCACTTTCTGGTGGTGCTATGAAATATAACACAAGTGGTGTTGGTAAGGGAAGTGAATCTCACTCCTATACCTATACCGTTTCAATTGATCAGTTAGCTTCAAAACTCCACATTTCTCTGGATGCAAGTGGTTCGAGCGCGGATGACTGGGAATTCAAAAACGTTACTATCACCATCAACTTCTATTAATATTTTGAGGTTATAATATGAAAAGAACACCTAAACTTTTAATTGTAATAATTTTCACCGTGATAATGGCTTCACTTTTGGTGGGTTGTACTTGGAAACCACCACGGGTTACCCTTCCCAACATCAACTTCGACCCCAACGGTGGCAATCACGGAACACCCAATCCTCCCGCTAACAATGCGGGAGGTGGGGTAGCTATCCCTGGCTGGAGTGTTATCACCATTCCTGCAGGTCAAACCGAGGTTACCGTAGATCTCCCCAACCCCGAAGCCAACAAAGATAAATATTATCTTTCATTCGAAATGAGAATGGCTGACACGGGTGAGGTGCTTTTCACAACCGGCTACGTTAAACCCGGTGAAAGCATCAACAAGGTTACTTTGAGCCGTCCCCTTGAAGCAGGTCAATATAACGTTATCATTCGCGTTCAACCCTGCAGAGCAGATGGTTCATTAACAAACAATGCTGACATGAGTACAATACTCATAGTTAAATAAAAACAAAAAAAGAGAGGTAAATTAAAATGAAAAAAATCATTTCCATCATCCTTGCATTGTCCATGATTTCTATTCTTGGCATTTGCGTATTCGCAGCAGACAACAGTGTTACTGTTGAATATGAAGTAGCAGCAGACTACACAGTTGTTATTCCCGAATCCATCACTATGACAAACGGAAACGCTACACAGACAATTAGCATTACTGCCGGCTCTCTCATCTATGCAGATGAAACACTTGAAATCACAATCTCCGACTCTGCAAACTACGCTGACGGTTTCCGCATGGTAAACTCCAAGAAAGCTGACGTTTATCTCGGTTATACCATCAAAGCAGGCGACTCTAACGTTGCTCTCGGTGACACAGTTCTCACAGCTTCTGCTGAAGAAGTATTCGCAGGTAAGGAAGTAAACATCGTTGTTACCGCAGGTACTCCCACAGCAGCAGGTACTTATAGCGATATTCTTACATTCTCTATCGGAACAAGAAAATAAACAAAGCCAAAACAACTGCACCTTCGCATTTATACGAAGGTGCAGTTTTTATTATTATTCAGGTAATTAGTTCAACATTTAAATCAGAGTATATTTCATTTTTTATGTATCCCCTTTTACCACTTCAATTCGTTTATTAAAATCAAAAATTGCCACGCAAAACCTGTCGAAAAGTATCAATGTTGTCAGTAGTGGGTCGCCTTCCCTTATCCTCATCGTGCGGCGGATTTCCTTGGGGATAACTACACGCCCTAAATCGTCAATTCTTCTCACAATTCCTGTTGCTTTCATATATTTAGATTTTAACTAATTTAATAACTTTCGTTGCTATTTTAGTTTTTGTCTTATTTTGAGATTTATTCATATTTTTTGCTAATTTTATCAACATAAAAAGCACTAAGCGAATGCTCAGTGCTTTTTTGATTGTTAATTATTGATTACTTCTTATACACAAAAAATATAACTAAAATTGAAAAAGGAGTTTTTTGATGATTAGCCAAAGGTCATTTTGTACCATTGAGGGACGTTCCTCTGCCTACAAGCTCCGGGAATTTGGTTTTGTTAACAAATTCATCAAAGCGATCAAGGGCGAATAGATACCATGCAAGCAATACTACGGGCAAGCACAAGCTACCTATCAATCTACCAATAATATGGCAAGCAATATTCGGTACTATTGCAATTGAAAATGGCAACAAGAACAATGCCAGCATACAAATAGATTTAAATGGTGTTTTAAATGCCATTACTGCTCCCAGTTTTATATGACCAATCAGGCTATTATCATACAGTGAAACAGAAACTAAAGTATATGCCAAAGTAGGCACTCCGATAAGAATTACTGCACACACAGCCATTGCCAATAAAATTATGGAAGTACTGTCCGTCGCAAGAGATAAATAATTATAGGCATATACAATAAAGGAATTAGCAACACCGACAAGCAGGAACAGCGGGAGAAATTGCCCTATATTTTGCTTTATTCCCTGTATCATATCATATCCAAAAAATACGTTCTCTTCCCAAGAATATTGTCGAATAACGCGAAACATTCCCGAGAGGAACACAGCAAAAATTACAAATGAACCAATATTCAAAACCGCGCTCGTATTTTTAACCGATAGCACCTGCAAAATTGCTGCTTGCTGTTGCTCTGCGGTCATATTTGCAAAGTCTTTAATAATATTCATTTGAATTATATCGTCCTTAATTCCCAAAAGGTGGAAAGGAATAGTAAAAAGTAAAAACAAAAAAGCAAATCCAAGAAAACTTCTCCAATGTATTTTAAGCACGTCTGCAAATACTTCCTTGCGTGTTTGTGGCAGATTTGCCATCTGAAAATCGAATTTAGCAGATTTAGTTCTTTTAGTCATCTATTTCCTCCAACAAAAATTTCATCAGCGCGATTGCCGCGTCCTCCTCTTTGTTTCCTATGCCGTAAATACCGCCGAGATTTTCGCAGTACGGAGCAAAAAATGCTATCAGTCTGCTATCTCCCGAGTAGTATTTTGTGAAAGTATTGGAATTTTGCCCCTGTGGGTTAATTATAATTCCACATTTAACGCCATCAATAACATAATACTCTATATCAAAATCCGAAAAGCAGTTCTCAAGTTCATTTGTGAACGGTCTGAAATTCATGGAAGCAAACTCCTCGTTAATCACCCACTCTTCAAATATCATAATATCAGAAGAATATAGGCGTGTTTGGATCATTGAGCCGAAAACAATATTTTCTGTTTGCTTAACATGGTCGACGGTAATCTTCTTTATGTTTTGAGAAGTTATATTTGATAGATTTTGAGAAATTTCAAGTTCAAGCTGCGGTCCGTCATAGTCATTTCCAAAAAACGACACGGTTAGCTTCTCATTTGCATCGGGCTTTTCAATAATCCCATATACAGAGGTCCAAAATACAACCGCAACAATCAAAATTGCTAAGTAACACCACCAAAAGTATTGAAAGTGTCTATGAATATCCATTCTTCTCATACTCTTACCTCCGTAATGATATTGGACGCTATAGATAGAGTTACTGTCTCCCCTTCTCTGAGTCTTATATTTCCGTCGGCAATAAGGAAAAAAATATTATCTGCAGTATGTACCTCAAGACAATCGAAGTTCTCCACTCTGTAGGGCTCAGTATTTATGTGCTCAACTTTTGCCACAATACACTCCGTAGGGCGCAAAGAGAGTTCATATAATTGTTTCATCGGTTTTATTATCATTCCAACAAGAGCCGTAATTATCCAACCGCAAGCAACAGTCACAATTATGCTGAATGTAAGAAGCAGATTATGGTTTCCGTCTGTACGTAACAACAAAAACAAAATATTAATTGCAAGTGCCACAAGTCCCAACAATATCGCAACCACTTTATATTTATTCAGTTTTAAAAGATATTTATCCCTACTGATTCCAAGCAAATTTTGTGTCATTTATTCAAAAATCCTTTTATTAATTCTGATTTTCCGTTTTGAACCAAATATTCAGGTGTACCTATTTCAATCAATTTGCCATTTTCAAGCACAGCTATTCTATCTGCTATTGCCAATGCTTCACTGATATCATGCGTAACAAAAACAACGGTTGTGCCATAGGCTTCGTGCAATTTTTGCACCACTGAACGAAGCTCCAATCGCAAAGCAGGATCAAGATTTGAAAATGGCTCATCAAAATACATTATCGTTGGATCTTTTATCAAAGCCCTTGCAATAGCAACTCTCTGTTGCTGTCCTATCGAAAGCTGTGAGGGCTTTCGTGAAAGAAGAAAATCAATGCCAAGCTCCGTGGCAATTTTTTTCACACGCTTGTCTATTTCTTGTGGCAAGGTGTGTGTGACCGAAAGTGGAAAAGCGATATTCTTGTACACAGTAAGATTGGGATATAGCCCAATTTCCTGACTCACATAGGCATATCTTCCCCTTTTTAAATCCATTTCATCAACAGACACGCCGTCAACAAAAATATCTCCCTCATAATATGGTGCAAGACCTAAGCAGGATCTTAGCAATGTTGTTTTACCACATCCCGATTCTCCGATAATTACAAAAAATTCACCGCGCTCAATAGAAAAACTAATATTATCCAATGCAGTAACATATTCTTTTTTGTTTTTATAAAAACACGAAAAATTATTTAACTTAATGATTTCCATAATTCCTCCGATGAGAATAATATGCAATCAATCGGCAAACACTGTCGAATACGACAATATTTGCCGATTATAAAATAAGATTTAACTATTGATTTTTTTGATATGCTCAAGTGCAACCTTAGGAGTACGGTCTGCACGCAAAACACCGTTTACTTCTTGTTCAACATCAGTTATTTGGGTGTAACAATATCCCGAGATATTCATTTTGTTTATAGCTTCTACCAAGGATGTCAATCTTTCAATATATTCCTCGTCATTAGCAACGCCGTTACCATAACCCCAGCACACGTCATTGGTTTCACCAACATATGCGGTGCCACCAAATTCACTCATAATAATGGGCTGACCTTCATATTCATATCCATTCGCAAAAGGCAAATGTTGATGTCCTTTTATATCACCCTCAACAAGCTTATAAATATCATCATAGAACGAATAAAGCTTATCACCGTCCTGTTCGTAATGATGGAGGGTCAAAATATCACTCTTTGCGTGCATCCAACCGTCATTTGAAATAACAGGACGCATAGAGTCGATGCTTTTAGTAAGATAATAAAGACCGGTTGCAAGGTTGCTTTGCTCGGGATTAACCATAATGTTTCTAACTCCCCAGCTTTCATTGAATATTACCCAAGTAACAAGCGAGGGGTGATTGTAATTTTGAGCTACTATGTCAAGCCATTCTTTTGTAATCTGCTTGGTTGCTCTATCAGATGCCCAGTGATTGGAGGGCAATTCGCACCATACTGTAAAGCCAAGAATATCAGCATAGTAGAAGTATCTTTCGTCCTCTACCTTTTGATGCTTTCTCGCACCGTTAAAGCCCATTTGTTTAGAAAGAATAATATCCTTTATAATTGCCTCTTCGGAAGGAGGAGTTAAACCACTTTCTGGCCAATATCCCTGATCAAGAACAAGGCGAGCATAGAAAGGAACATTATTGAGCATTATCTTATCATCCTTCGTCACATATTCACGAAGTCCAAAATATGATCCAACAGCATCAACGGGTACGTCATTTTTGTATACAGTTATATCAACATCATACAATACCGGATTGCCATCGCTCCAATGCTCTACTTGATATGTGAGTTCTTTGCTGTCAAGTCGAAGTGTTACTCCGTTATCAATATCATCTGCACTAACACGCGCAGAGCAGATAGGTTTTCCGTAATAAGAGATTGCAAACTTCACTTCCACATCGTGTGAAGGCTTATTTACTGAGAAGTCGAATCTAACGGAATAGTCTTTAATAGAGGGTGTTATCTTGAGATTTGTAAGATAAACATCGTCAACATATTCAAGCCAAACTGATTTATATATACCTGTAGTTTCAACATACCAGCAACCAAAATTTTGTTTTTCCCAACGTTGCTTTCCTCTCACCTGTATGGGGTGGTTGTCATCAAAGCAACGAATGGTAAGCATATTATCCTCTTTTACGAGAAAATCCGTGATATCAAATGAAAAACGCGAGTAAGCACCCACATGTGTACCTACAAGCTTTCCATTCACAAATACACTTGTTTCATAATCGGCACCGTCAATATTCAATATAGTGCGTTTCCCAGCCCTTCCTCTAATCTTGCGAGAATACCATACAAGTGAGTGATGCTCCTCGAGCCCTATCCCACTCGCCTTAGTTTGATAGGAAAAAGGAACGATTATCTTACGTGGAAGTTCTCCTGCAAGTGCATTGTTTTCATTTGTTTCTTCACCAAAGCCGAAATCCCATTCACCGCAAAGGTTCTGCCAATCTGCACGAACGAATTGAGGACGGGGATATTCGGGGATATAACATTTCGTATGTTTCATATAGTCACTTTTCCTTTGTAAAATTATTTTATAATTTCGTATTTATAGTCAATAATATTTATTTCTCCTGATGTTGCAAAAACTCCGAACAGACCACTGAGAAAAGCACAATCATCTGTAACCGTCAAAGTATATTTACCGTCAAGAACTATCTCTATTTTGTAGCTATTGGCAGTGATAGTCAGTATGTGCTCTTTAGAGCTGTCAAAAAACGTATCGTCCACACGAATAGCACCAAGCATCTCTTCACCGTAGTCAAATCGGCTAAGTGAGAGAAGATGTTGACCTATTTGAAGATAATAACCTCTCCATGATTGCGTAGGCTGACTTGGATAATAAGAATAATCGTTTGCACGTATCATTATACCAAGATTTGAAGAATTGTCAAGAGCGCAAGTGAATTTTATCGTCGAAGTAAAGTTACAAACGCCTTCATTTCCCCAAAATGCCACACTGTGATTTTGAAGTCCATTTACAGTTAAAGTTCCGTTTTCAATACGAACATCACCGCGCTCAACAACAAAATCTTCAATGCTAACTCTATTAGGAGCATCAGCGTTTTTATATGTTTCGAACGTGATAAATTCAGCACTACCGGAGATAACTTCAACCTTCATAGCTGAAGCCCCCTTGGAAAGCTTAATATCGCCAAGATGAACCTTCAATGTTTCCCCTTCACTTTCAAGCTTTTTGGGGAGTGTGCATTCAAATGACTCGTCTCCAATTGTTATTCTTATTTTTGCTCCTGCACTTTTGGTAGTAATGCGAGCAGATATTGAATATGTACTGCTTTCGCTAATATCCACTCCGTATTTAATCCAGTCATTTTTTTGGAGTCTAACTGCATAGCAATCGTCTTCTTCAATGTGAACAAGGCTTTGCTTTTCACCAACTCTAAGTCCACCCTGAACAAGCTCTGCATTCTTTATCGAAAATCCCCTGTTCTCTCCCTTAAGATAACTTGTTGCAGGAAATTTTGTGGGGAAATTCTTCAAAGCTTCAAAATCAGAAGTTCCGAAAACATCATTTGTAAATGCGGTATACTCAACGCCCTCTCGCTTGGCATATCCTATTGCACCTGCGCCAATCTCGTTTTTAAATGTTGCTACGCGCATACCGTTTATATGGAGGTATGCTACACCATCTCCACTTTCTACACGTACTGTGCTAAGCTTTCCTTCAGGAATTTTAACAGATGCTTCCGCAAGAATTTCGGAAGATCGGTTTATTTCCTTTTTAAGAGTTATTTTATTGTTTCCAATAAGAATGGAATAAAAACCGTTTTCTCCATAGCTGAAATACAAAATTTGCCCTTCAGATGGAATTAAATTGTATTCGGCGGTAAAATAACTATCCGTTGTGCCGAGTGTGAATATTCCCTCCTGTTCATTAAGCTCTTCGCCTTTATAAATCTCACATGATGGACGAATAGGAGCCAAAACCAAAGTATTAGTAACTCCGTTGGCGGTCATAACTCCGCCATTTGTTAAATAGCGCTCAAGATTATATCTGCGAGATGGACCGCTGCCTACAAGACTGTGGTAGGCAGTATATATTGAATCAAGGTCGGGACCGTAAAAGTTACTGCTATGACCAAGGCCGTGATGTGAAGGGTCAGTGTCAATAAGAGTAACGTTATCATAGGGCTGAGTAAAGCCCGAAAGACCGTTGATATTATTTGCATAGGAATAGGCTATACGGTATCCGTTTGAAATAACGTGGTTACCCGTATATGTAAGATATGTATAACTTCCCCTGCGAATGATTCCGGGACCTTCTATCCAACCGCGAAGATTTGCATCACCAAGATTTTTAGTAAGTCCAATGGTTTCGGGGTTAATATTATTTACATCTGTAATTTCATTAAATTTAAGTCCACTTGGTGTGGAGGTGTGCATAATATAGAGTTTGCCATCATCGCTCACATAAAACGATCCGTCAATGCCCATACCAAGATTACCCTTGTTAAGGTCATCATCGGAAAGCCCCGATGTGCTTACAAGCACAAATCCCTCAGTGGGACTCTCTGAACGATAGATATAATGTCCCTTTCCTGCACGGGATTGGCACATATAGAAATATCCGTTATAATAGATAACTTCGGGTGCATACGCACCTACGGACGTAGGTTCATCCTCTGCAACAGCAAAGCCCATATACGTCCAATTCACAAGGTCCACTGATTCATAGACCTTAATTCCTCCCCTTCCGTCAGCGGTGGAAGGATAGAGATAATATTTTCCGTTGTAACGCATTACAAATGGGTCTCCGATACCGTAAGTGGAGCCTTCAGGCATCCATAAGCTGTTTGACCACTGTCCATTTATTTCAATAGCATTCTGATAACGGTTTCCATCAGCTATTGGAGTATACGGTATTTCTTCGGAACGTTTTGTAATACAACTTGTTAATTCACCCATCATAGTAGTAACTAAAAGCAAGCCTAAAACACGAATAATCAGACTTTTCTTTTTCATCATTATCTCCTAAATCATTTTCAAAGGGGGTGAGGCGAACCCTCACCCCCAAAATTATTTATTCGCTAACCTTCAAATTCTTAAATACTACGGCACTACCGTTAGTATATAAGCCAAGCTTACCGTGAGTATAACCCACAGCATCGGTTGCCTGAATAATCATTTCTCCATCAGCCCAAACTGTAATTTGGTTGCCTCTAACCTGAATCTTAACTGTTACAAATTTATCGCTTTCAGCAAATGGATTGCCCTTTACATAAGTTGCAATTGTATTTGTATCATCAGAGTAATTGAGTCTTTCAAGAAGAATCTGATTATTGTTTACAGACAAGTAATATCCCTGCATACTTGTATAGTTGTCGTGTGATGATGCCGCATAATTGCTTGCATGGAACACGATACCAGCAGAGGAAGTACCTGTTTTACCTTCAAGCTTGATATCAACCTCAAGTGTAAAGTCGGTGATTGTATTATCACCGAAATATACAAGCTGTCTTGTACCTGCTTTTGCATAATGGCCCTCGTCCTTGAGCTTCCAAATAGTCTTATAGTCAGCGCCTGATGCAACATATTCTGCAAGACTTGTGCTAAACTCAGGAGTGATATTGCTAACCGCTGCAAAGCTAAAGCTCATAAACTGTACTTCTGCATCAATTGCCTCAAAACGAAGTACCTGAATACCTGCTCCAACATTAAGCTCACATACGATTGCCTTTACATAATCTTCATCTGTATCAACTGTGGGAAGAACGAATGTCAATACCTTACCGTCAGCGAGCTTCACACCCATTTTCTTTCCACCATCAGCAGCACGGTAAACAAGCTCAAGAGCATATCTTCCGCTTTCCTTAAAGGTTACAAGATAAGAAGCTTTCTCGGTTTTAGCAAGTGTAAGTGCTTTAACGCCCGCATAAGGATAATCCTCAAGAGTCTTTACTGCGCCACCGGAAAGTTTAGAAACAGCAGAATATGTTTCCTCTCTAAGATAAAGGGATGCGCCTATTGTACCAAGAGCCTGCTTAGCTTCAGCTTCATCGCTCATACCCATAGCAACATTACTAAATGCTGTGTATCCAACTTCTGCATCAGCGGCAAGAGCCTTATAACCAATCTTACCGGAAGCAACACTGAGTTCGGCATTATCAATCTTTGTCATATTATCGAATACAACATCAAGTTTGCCGTCGCGCGCTGCAACTCTCACTGTATGAAGCTTATCAGCTCTAAAATCGTTTACAAGAGTACCTGTAGCAACTACCTTTTCTTCACCGCCAACTACACAAGCAAGTGTAATTGTCTTTGCAGCAAGATCAAGAGCTACAAAATTGTAATTTGCCTCGTCAACATATCCAAATACGTATACGCTCTTTTCAGCTCCGGTTACGTTAAATTCCGCAGTAAAGTTGGAATTGTGAGCGGATTTGCTAAGAATAAGTCCATCAGCAACATCAAATCTTTCTGTATCAAGACCGTTAGCATAGAAAACAGGAAGTGTAGGAGCAATACTGCCCTCAAGATTTGTTGATACGCTCATTTGAGTACCATTGAAAAGAAGTCTGTCAATACCAAGGCTTCTGTTAGGTCCACCGGAAGAGTTGAGCATATGGTATGCAAGATAATAGGAATCCATATCAGGACCAAGCACTGTTGATGAGTGTCCCATACCTTTAAGAGCGCCCTCTGTATTAAGAGCTAGAGGATTGTTTTTGGCACGAGTAAATGCGTTACGGTTTATTCCACCGTTTGCATTTACCAATGCACTTGCAGTTGCATAAGCAATACGGTAACCGTCACTTGCAACGTGTGTACCTGTGTAGGTCATATAATAAACGCCATCGCGCTTAAGTATGTAAGAACCTTCTGTCCAGCCACCGATTGAGGTGTTATTGAGCTGAGGTGTGCTTGTTGCGTCAACAGTAAGCATATCAATCATCTTCGCAATACGAATACCGCCCTGGCTCGCATATGTGAAATACATTGTTTCGTCATCATCGATAAGCACGGAGCCGTCGATTGACAAGCCGAAGTTATTTGTAGCCTTTACAAAGGGACCTTCGGGGCTTTCAGCTGTGAGAATATAGTGACCTGCACCTGCGGGAGATGTATACATATAGAATGTACCGTTGAAATAGTACACCTCGGGAGCGTATGCTGCCTTAGTAACATTATCCTGAGAAACATATCCTTCACGAAGGCCTTCACCTGTCATAGGAACCCAATTTACAAGGTCTGCGGATTTGTAACCGCGAACGCCAATTTCGGAGTCAAGTGTTGAACAATAGAGATAGTACATACCGTTATATCTCATAATAAACGGGTCACCTATTCCATATCCTTCCCACTGGTTGGCAATTTTTACTTCTTCACCAAGAAGATATTCGTTATATGACTTGTTATCATAAGTAGAAAATACTGTATTAGGATCAGTATATTCTTTAGGATTTTCTACATTTCCTTGATTTCCAAACATTTCGCAGGAAACAAGAGACAAAATCATAACTAATGCGAGTAAAGCGGATATAAATGATTTAATTTTCATTGTGCTTTTCCTCCTTATTTGTTGCTATTGGCACGATAGAGAGTTCCGTCAGCTGCAACGCGGATAAACTGTTCGCAGTTTGCAGCGTCAATACCAGCGCCGGGATAACCTATATCAGTGCCTCTATTAAAGTAGCAGTCCCACCATGGATCATACAAATGATGGTCTATTGCGTTATGAGAGCATTCGCGCATAGCCACGCCGAACACCTCATCCGCTGCTACTCCTATTGTTTCATAAGAAACTGTAAGATCAAATCTTGTAACTCCGTTTTCACGGCTAATTGTTACATTTCCAATCTTATCTGCATCGGTAGCGCTCCACCAAGCAGAATTTGCTCTTCCGTAAACAGTACCGTCAGAAGCTACCTTGATAAGATAATCAGGTGTCCAACCGCCTGTGGACTCACCCTTATCAAAGTAAATAAGTACCATTTCATTTTGTTCGCCTTCCTTAGAGAAGTCGCCTGTTGTCAAAAAGCTGAATGTTACACCGTTAGCATCACGGGAAACAACCTTAGCATAGAAATTATCAGCAATCATTACAGGACGTGCACCAACAGGATTGTTTTCAGCATTGTATCCTGTACCGAAGTTGATCTGATATTCATTGAGATTGAGAGTATCATTATTGATATGAGAATAGATTTCGTTATGAGAGCCTATTCGGATATAATCAGTGGGCATTTCGGGTTTTACGAAGGGCTCGTTGTTTGCGCCAAGAAGTGCGAAGTTATCCCAACCGTCCCAGTCAGTGCCCATCCACTGACCTGCGGAAATACCGATTACCTCAGTGGGAGCCACTGCTTCGTTTGCACTTCTCTGTCCAAAGAAGTCATAAGGAAGTGTAAATGTAAGTACTGGAGCAGTATCTGCATTTTCTACAGTATAAACCATATTAGCAGGTCTTGACTCGTTCTTAACGCCATCGCCCCAGTTTACAATAGACAAGCCACCATCTGCTAAGAGAAGGAACAAGTAATCACTTGTATCGCGAGCGTCAACGCCTGCGCTTGCCTTTGTATCAACAAAGAGCTCAAGCTGTCCTGTAAATGCACGAGAACCTACAAACTTAAATTCAAAGCCTGTCTTGGATCTTGTAACAAATCCTACAAATGCAGCAAATGCATCGGATTTGTCAGCTATAACACCGTGAAGAGCTTCATATTCAAGCAAGAAGTCAATCTCACCTATGCTATGCTCTTTTGCAGTTTTAGCAACGTCATCTGCCTTCATTGTAATATCCTGTGAAATATATCCACTCTTTTCAATATGAAGAACACAGTCAATTGCGGGATAATCGTTAATAACGAACTCACCGTTTTCATTTGTGAGAACTGTCAAATCGCTGTTACCAACTACACCTACGCTTACGCCTGCAACGGGGCCGTTGACGTTAGTAATCTTACCACTGAGTGTAACGTAGTTAATGTTGCTGTCTTCAACAAGTGCGATATTCAACGCGTGAGCGTCCTTAGAAGCAAGAGCAACTGCAGAAATGCTTTCTTCCTTTGTTACATAGTCTTCAGCCTCTATCTTTACTATTACGTCTACTTCTGTTCCAAGATTTGCAATAGTATATTTACCGCTTTCATCAGTAATTGCAGATATTTCAGTTCCTGCAATCAAAACTGTTGCTCCGGCAACGGGTGCACCGGTTCTTTCATTTGTAACAACACCAGAAAGAGTTACGAACTGCTTTTCAAGTGCTACATTTTCAGAGTAGCTATAATGTGTATTAAAATATCCTGCGTCAACTGTCGTTGTACGTGTAATATAACCCTGGCGTGAGTAAACAATATTCACAACATCACTTGTTTGTACTGCCTTCATATGCCAAGCACCGTCAGCACCAGTAACTGTAGAAATTCCGTTTACCTCTACCTTAACACCGGAGATACCTGCATTACCGGAAAGGTTAACCATGGATACGTTGTTTTCCTGACGGTAAAGCTCATTTGTTGCGCTTACACGAACAAATGTCTTAGGAGTTTCGGGCGCGATAAACTGTCCGTTAAAGCCCCAACCGTCCCAGTCAGTAGCAGATGTTGACCACTGTCCAAGAGAAATACCAAACACCTCAAGAGGAGCTATTCCCAAGTATGTATAAGGAATAAAGAATCTTGCGCTATAGCCTGTTGAATCGTTGTAATAGAGAACGTATTCAAGACCCGCTACAGTACCACTTCCTTCAGCTGCGTAATTGTCTACGCCTACTGTGCCGTCGCCTCTAAGGTCGAAGCGCCACATTGTAGCATCGTCGTTTCTATTGTCTGCACATTCCTTAACGTCAAGATAAACTTCAATACTACCACTGAGCAATCTTGTACCTGTAAGAATCATCTCAACACCTGTAAGTGTACGGGATATAGACATTGTGCTATCTGCAAACTTGTCGGATTTATTACCAAATCCACCTGTCTGTGCATAAGGAAGATTGATATTAATGTCACCAACGTTGGATTCTCCGTTAATTACAAGCTGTTCAGCGGGAATAGCTGTCTTGCTTGTTCCATACCAATCCTTGCTTACGATGAGAGTAATAGCTTCTTCAGCAGGAACACCTGCGATTGTGAAGTTACCGTTAGCATCGGTTGTCGCAGAAAGAGTGGTTCCTTCAACAACTACCTGTGCACCTTCAATAGCACCGTTAACGATATTCTTAACAGTACCTACAACGGTTGTCTTCTCTACATCATTTTTGTTGCGAATAGTTACGTTCTTAAGAACACGGCCACCGTTAGAAGCACGAAGCTCTGTTCTTGAATATTCAACTGTATTGCTGAAGTAATCTTCTTTATCAACAGAAAGAACGTATGTCTTATCGGGATTTACCTTTTCAAATACATAATAGCCCTGTTCGTCTGTTACTACAGCATCAATTCCCAAGCCTTCAGGAGAAGTGATTGCAACTGTTGCACCTACAATGGGCTCACCTGTTACATAATCAACTACATAACCTGCCATATCAGCATCGGGCTTGCTCTCTTCATCACGAGCCATTACATTATTATCTTTATCAAGGATCAAATAATTGTCGGGAGTCTGTGGTTCAACGATCTTGCCGTTGTATGTCCAACCGTACCAGTCCCAGTCGATAGTTGCGGAAGCTCCGGAAGCAACCTTATCTACCTGACCAAAAGAAACTGCGATTGTATCATCCTTTTCGATACCTATCTGAGAATAAGGAATCATTACCTCTACGGAATAACCTGTGTCAACAGCCTCATAGCCGTCGTTGAGAACACCGTTGAGCTGAACTTCATAGTCAATAAGACCGTTCCAACCGCCCCAGCCTGAGCCTGATCCCTGCATAATACGAGTCTTACCGTGAATACCGAGGTTTATCTGATAGTCATCATTCTGGGGCTTTGTGCCACCATCTGCAAGAGTATCAATATATATCTCGATGCTATCGCTGCGTGTTACTGCATCGTCATTTGTTTCACCTTCAGTTGCAAGAATTGCATCTGCAACCTCAACAAAGAAGAACAATGCCTGTTCGCCACGATATATTTTGATTGTTGCTGCACCACCGTGTCCAAAGGTTGCGATAGTTTTTGCATCTCCCCACTGAGCATCGTCAGCAATACCGTCAATCTTAAGTTCGGGTGCGGCATAGTTACCCTCATAGTCAAATTGATCATTTCCGGGTTTCTTGTTGGGATTGTAGTCCTCGTACTCATCACTGTTAAAAATGTTTCCGGGTATTCCGCCTACACAGCTTGTAAGCATAACGGAAAGCATCAACAGCATGGCGAGGGCTGCGCGAATCCATGTGTTTTTCATCTCGAAGACCTCCTTAAAAAATTTTATATTATATGCTGCGAGATTTAAATTAATTAGCCCTTCACACCTGAAATGGCCATTGATTCAACAAAGAATTTTTGACAGGTGGAATAAATTATAAGCATGGGAAGGCTTGAGAGCACCGCACCTGCCATAATAAGAGGTAAATTCGTACCACCTGAATTATTCGAGTTGATAAATGCCATCATCGGCTGAAGTGTCATTTTTGTTTGGTCTTTCAAATATATAGCCGGAGCAAAATAGTCGTTCCATATACCTGTAAACCAGAAAATTACCTGTGCGGCAATAGCCGTTTTGGTCATGGGTAACATAATTGTTGTGAAAATCTTCATATACCCTGCCCCATCTATTTTTGCTGCTTCAATAATTGCATTTGGAATGCCCTTCATATATTGAATGAAGAAAAACATCATTGATATATTTCCAAACAATCCGGGAAGGATAAGAGGAAGAAGTGTATCCGTCATTTTCAATTCATAAAATGCACGGTACTGTGGCATCATAAGAGCCGCATACGGTACCATCATTCCACTCATCAAAAAGAGCAACCAGAAGTTTCTTGCAGGCAAATGGAGTTTTGAAAATGCAAATGCCGCAAGTGCTGATACAAATGTTCCTATTGCAATTACAGAAACCTCAACCTTAAGGGTATTCCATACACCGCTAAGGAATGGAACCACCGACCAGATTTCCTCATAGTTTGAGAAAATCCATTCTTTAGGAAAGAGAGTTAGAGTAAGGCTCATTGCTTCATAGTCGTCTTTAAATGATGTCAAAAGCATCCAAACGTATGGGAAAATTAATATGAGCGCAATGCTTATCAAAAACACGTATATTAATACTGTAGAAATTTTACTCCAAGCTCTGCTTACAAGACTTGAGTCGTTAACATATTGTTTTTTCATACTCATCACTCCTCATAAACCCATTTGTTTGACAGCTTGAACTGAACCATAGTTATTATCATAATAGTCATTGCAAGCAAAATAGAAGCTGCCGATGCAAGTCCGTATCTACTCTGGTTAATTCCTCGTTGCCAAATAAAGTACACTATAGTTTGTGCCCCTTGCACTCCTGCACCGAATACCTGTGAATCAGCATACGACTGAAATCCTCCAATAAGTCCGGTGATTAACTGATAGAATGTAATGGGTGTAATAAGCGGAAGTGTAATCTTGAAAAACTGATGCACCTTAGAGGCACCGTCAATCTCGGCTGCCTCGTAATAATCTTTTGGAATATTGAGCATTGCAGCAAGATAAAGAATCATTGCAGTGCCTATACCGTTAAGAGAGTTCTTGGCAATTATCGCTACCTTGATTAACGCATCGTCGCTGAGCCACGGTATTTTTTCCCCGAGAAGAAGGTTAATAATACCAAACTCATTATTGAATATATAACGCCAAACAATATTCATTGCCACGGCACTTGATACAACGGGTATGTAATAAAGAACTTGGAAAAATTTGCCGCCCTTTACCTTGCCCGATTTAACAAATACTGCAGCGAGAAGTCCCATGCCCATACTCAAAGGAATACTGAGCAAAAGAACAACAGTATTTTTTATACTATTTTTAAAACTTGCACTAAAAAGCACATTTGTAAACAAATCACTGTAGTTTTTCCAACCTACAAAGCTTGATTCACCCGTGAAAATGTTGTAGTTCTCAAAACTATATTTAAAGGAAAAAATCATAGCTCCTATAGTAAATACACAGAAACCGATTATAGGCAGGAGAATAAACGCAAAGGCCACACGTGCTTCTTTTTTTGCAACTTTGCTCATTCTCTTTTTCATGGGATATTATCCTCCTATATTAGCTCGCATTTCATCGAGGAATGCCTGGAATGTATCTGCAAAAGATTCACAAGCCTGTTTTGCAGTTACGTTACCGTCCCACATCTTCTGATTGGAAAGATATTCTGTGAAGCTGTCGAACCAGTCTGAAGAATATGTGTAATAACGAGATCTTACCTTACCGCCAACAAGATCGGTATCGCTTCTTCCGTTGATTGTATCAACCCAAACAGAACGTGAGGGAGGATTCTTGCTTGCAAGAAGCTCGTTTGTTTCGCTGAGATACTCATTGTTTGCCATATCCATAATATTGGGAACCTGCTGTCCAAGCTCATAGAACTTGCGCTGTGCCTCATCGTTATAGCAAAGGAACTTAGCAAGCTTAACAGCTGCCTCTGTCTTTGCCTTGCTTGCCTTAGCGCTTACGCAATAACCCATAGAGCCTACCCAAGCTGTGCTCTCTGCTTCGGGATTTTCACCGTTGTAAGGAACGGGAAGAATATCGTATTCAAAGTTTACTGTCTTCCAGAATTCAGCACAGTCCCAAGGACCCATAAAGCTGAATACACAGCCCTGTCCCTTGAAACGCTGATATCCGTTTGTAGATATCTGGTCTGCAGCACTGGGCATTACGTTGTCAACCAAGTGAAGGTCTGCAATAAACTGAATTGCATTATAGAAATTGGGATCTGTAATTCTCTGCTGGCTTGCATCTTCATTGAAGAAGTTTGCGTTGTTAGAAAATACAGCTGCTTCAATTTCATAGTGAGAGATACCGTAAATGTTATCTGCTCCACCATCGGGGTCGATTTGCTTAAGAAGTGTACGGAACTCTTCCCATGTCATAGGCTTGGTAGCACTGAGCTTACCGTAGATTTCTTCACTGTTAAGGCCGTATTTTGCTATCTGCTTATCAAGAAGTGTCTTGTTATAAACAAGTGTGAAGGGACCAAGGTCCTTGGGAAGACCGTAAAGTCCTGCTGTTTCGGATTTGCCAAGTCTATTGGTAGAAGCATCGAAGTAATATTCATCAATAGCCTGAGGCCAAAGTGTTGAAAGCTCTTCTTCGGTGAAATAGGAAGAAATATCCTTAATTGTACCGTTAGCTACCCATTCAAGAAAATCATAGTCGGGCATATAGAAGAGATCGGGGAGATTGTTTGCACGGTTTTTGAGCGTTGTCATATATGTTGTAGCGCTCTCACCCTTATAAACAACTGTAATGTCCGGGTTCTGTTCCATAAATAAGTTTACAAGCTCCTGATAGTTAGCGAGCTCGGCTGCATCACCCCAGCCGACGAACTCGATAGTTACTGAGCCATCAGGGTTAACGCCACTGTTATCGCCTTGCTCACCACAAGCAACAACAGTTGACATTGTCATTGCAAATACAAGCAATAACAACAATAGTCTGAATTTTTTCATTTGAGTGTCCTCCTACAAAATAATTTTGTTCAAACGTTTCTAATTGCCTTGTTAACAACAATGCGATCGTATAAAGAACGCACGATTGTATTGAGCAAAAAGAATTTTGTACAAGATTGGTGAAATTGACTATATTTTTCCACCACATCCATATTTATTTTATATGATTTGTGAGTTTTTGTCAACAACTTTATACAAAAATAATAAATATTGTGTTTTTAGTAACATAAAACTTGAACAAATAAATCAGAGATTTTAACTGCATTTCAAGCATATTTTATAAAATCCATTGACCCATTATGGATATTTCAACCAATTTAATGACACATTGCTCAAATAGAGAAAACTTGAATTGTGCATATGGAACAAAAAGCGCTTTGTTTACCACTAAGGCAAGCAAAGCACTTTTTCGCTAATATAATACAATTTTTATTATTTGCTCTATATTTATTTAACTATAATCCGCCATATAAACGAGTCCCTGAGAAAAATCTCCGAATTTTTTTCCAAAAATGTTAATACCTCCTTGATGACGGGCATTATCTTTTATGCCGATACGAAAAACAATATTATCCCCTTCTTGTATGCCTAAGGATTTGATATTGCGTGAGCTAACAATATTTTCATCTAGATATACACCTTTTTCAGTAATGGACAGATTTTTTATTATTCCATACTGAGTTGAAAAATCTGACCACCAATCGGGATTAAGTCTTCCTCGCCTATCACCAAAATCTCCAGGTGAAACATACGTGGCTACTTCAACTCCGTTAATCCAAAATGTTATATCGCTTTCCCAATCATTTCTATAGTTAGGCGCTTCGCTACACAATTCCATGCTAAACGTTATTGAGTTTAATTTTTTATCCTTAATCATATAGTTAGGAATTTTGTATTCTAAATATCCTTTACTAAACCATATAATCTGCGCATTATAACGATCAGGACTGAAAAATGCTCCCGGAAGGTCATCCGCAACTATGATGGAATCTTCACTTGCCATTCCACAGCCTGCCTCAACATGTGCATCGCTAAAACTTCCAAGTAGAATTTCTTGTGAAAAATGTCCACTTTTTACGTTTTGTTTATTTGAAATTAAATCAAGTAATATGTGGTCAACCTTTCTTGATACTATTTTGGCATTTCCTCTCGTGTTTTTCTTGACAATAACAGAAACCAAGTCCGCTTTTTTCAATATATTCAAATGAAATGACACCGTTGATATCGGAAGTTTTAACAATCGAGAAAACTCTACAACAGAATATGAGGAGCTTCTTAGCAGGCTCATTATATTTCGGCGCGGCTGAGCATTCAAAGCATAAATGACTTTCGCAATTTTCTCTTCTTCATCAATTTGCAATTTAAAATCTCGTTCCAACACAAATACCTCCGATTTATTATATCAAACCCGAATAAAAAATCCGATTTCTACAACATTATTATAACCATTCCTTTCATAGATGTCAATAGTATTTTTTGCTAATTTTATTAATGTAAATTGATAATAAATTCCCCCTTGCCGCAAAGCAAGGGGGAGATTTAACTATTTAGGTGATAAAATCACCACATCATTTATATCAAAATTATTTTTGATATCCGTTACATTCGATTTCTTCGTATGTCGTACCGGAAGAAGACGCAGAAGCGGAAATGTAGAATCTAACCTTTTCTGCCTTAATTCCGCCAAGATCGAATTCAAGGTAGTCATCATATGCTCCGTCGCCTACAACAAGGTGGCTCATAACACTTGCGTTATCAGCGCAAACAACAACGTCCTTCCATTCGCCATTAGCATATACCTGGATCAACAAGTCTGCGCCAACACTTCCTGCGCCTGTGCTTGTTTTGTCATAAGTATAGAATTTTAAGCTATGAAGCTCATAAGATCCACCAAGGTCGATGGTTGCGTCCATCATACCTGTTGTCTTCATAACAGTAGAAAATCTACCAGGAGCGTTGTCGGCGTTCTTAATGCCGTCTGTAAGGGTTTCGTATCCGCCACCCTTCCACCAAGAGGCTACTAATACAGATGCTGTAGCTGCATCGGTGGGTGTAAACTGCTTGCCTGCGAAAATATTTTCAACGAATACGGGCTCTTCGGGTTCGGGTTCAACCTGATCAGAAAGCTTTGCGCTACATTCCATTTCATAGAATGTTGACCATCCCAAGCTTGTTTGACCGGGGATTGTGAATTTAACCTGTCTTGCAACAACACCACCAAGATCAAATACAAGCCATTCCTTGTCTACGCTATCTGGGTTATCTACCCAATATGTTTGCAATTCTTCAACAGTCCTGCACTCTACAACAGTTGTCCATTTTCCAGCAAAGAGAACCTGAATTGTAAGACCGGAACCAAATCTATTAACACCATCATTCCAGTAAAGGTATACTTTGAATTCATCAAGTTCATAAACTCCACCAAGATCGATTGTTGCTTCAATCTTACCGCCGTTTTGCTTACTTGAATATCTGCCCTTAGCTTCTTCAAAGATTATACCATCAGTTATTGTCGTATAACCAAAGGATGCACTATACATATTAGCCGCTGTATCAGAAGAAGCTGCAAACTGCTTACCTGCAAACACGTTGGGAATATATCCACAACCTGTACAAATACCATCAACAATTGTATGTCCTGCGGAAATTTCTTCCTGTTCTACTGTAACCTTGCCACAAACGGAACATTTCTTACCATCTGTAAGTCCTGCTTCAGTACATGTAGCTGCTTTGCCTGCCACTACTTCTTCAGTGTGATTTGCCATAGGAATTTCTTCCTGTGCTACAAGTGTTTCACCGCAAACCGAACACTTCTTACCTTCAGTAAGACCTGCTTCTGTGCAAGTTGCTTCTTTGCCCGCAACTACTTCTTCTGTATGGGCAAGCTTTTCTATAACTTTAGCTTCTCTGCTAATTTCTTCACCACACTGTGCGCATTTTACAACGAGATCATAAGAACCCTTAGTTGTGCATGTAGCTTCAATTCTATTTTCTTCAACTCCCTCTGCAGGAACGTGTTCTGTGCAAAGGTCTGCAAAACAAACGTCACATTCGAAGTTCTTGTCTTCATCCTTATGGCCGTTTGCGGGAACAACTTCCTGTTGTACAAGTATTTCACCGCAAACTGAACATTTCTTACCGTCTGTAAGGCCTGTTTCAGTACATGTGGGTACCTTGCCCTCAACTACTTCTTCTGTATGGTCTGCCATAGGAATTTCTTCCTGCGCAAGTGTTATAACACCGCAAACTGAACATTTCTTACCATCTGTAAGACCTGTTTCTGTGCATGTGGATGCCTTGCCCTCAACTACTTCTTCTGTATGGTCTGCCATAGGAATTTCTTCCTGCGCTACGAGAACAACATAACACACGGAGCATTTTTTACCCTCTGTAAGACCTGTGGAAGTACAAGTGGGTGCTTCGCCCTTCAAGATTTCTTCTGTGTGTCCAAGAGCAGGAATTTCTTCCTGTGCTACAAGTGTTTCACCACAAACGGAACATTTTTTGCCGTCTGTAAGTCCTGCTTCAGTACATGTAGCATCCTTACCCATCAAAATTTCTTCTGTGTGACCTAAAGCTTCGCCTTCAGTTTTTCCACAAAGAGTACAAATTTTAGGTACTTCACATGTTGCCTCTGCAAAAGCGTGTTCGCACTCTTCTTGAAGTGGGAAATCACAACCTGCAAATACCAAAACAACAAGTGCAAGAGTCATCATAGCGATGAGCATTTTAACCATAGTTTTCATAAAAATTCTCCTTTTCATATTTTATAATTAGCAAGTTTGGGGATTTGAGTTGCCCCAAACTTGTTATTATTATTTTATTTTACCTTGATACCAAGGCATTCAATTTCTTGATAGGTTGTACCGTCGGATGAAGCAGACCCCGATATATAGAATCTAACCTTTTCCGCTTTAATACCACCAAGGTCGAATTCAAGATAGTCATTGTTAAGTCCCGAATTGATAACCAAGTATGTGCAAAGCTCTGCGTTATTGGAACAAACAATAACGTCTTTCCACTCACCATCTGCATACACCTGAATCAAAAGGTCATTACCAATGCTTCCCTTCTTTTTTGTTTCGGTTATACTATCTTTCGTATCGTAAAGATAGAATCTAATCGTGTTAAGCTCATACTTGCCTCCAAGGTCAAGTGTTGCATCCATCATGCCCGATGTTGACATTACAGTAGAAAATCTACCCGCGGCTTCCCCTGCTTTATTTCCGTCAGTAAGGGCTTCATATCCGCCGCCATTCCACCAAGATGCCACTAAAATATTGGAAGTTGCTTCATTGGTTGGAACAAACTCTTTGCCTACAAAAATATTTTCAGGTTCTGGGGGTTCTTCACCACCATTTGGATCAACCTTTGTTGATGGGGTACCCAAGCATTCCATTTCATAGAACGTTGTCCAACCGCTATCGGTTTGGCTCGGAATTGTAAATTTGAGTTTGCTTGCATAAATATCACCCAAATCAAATATCAACCAGTCGCCAACGCCACCCGCGTTCTTAACCAAGTATTTTTCAAGCTCGCTTGAGTTTTCACAATTAATTACCGTTGTCCATTCACCTGCAAAAAGAACTTGAACCTTAAAGCCTGTACCAAATTTGCTAAGTCCGTCTTTATAAAGGTAAACCTTCAATTCGCTAAGATTATAAACCTTGCCAAGATTGATTGTTGCTTCAACCAAACCGCCTCTTAATGCGCTTGAATATCTTCCCTCACCCTCTTGATCGATAATTCCGTCAGTAATTGTTTGATATCCAAACGATGAGAAGTACATATTACCCGAGGCATTGATGGAAGGAACAAATTGCTTGCCACTAAACGCATTTTCGCATTCAACCTTTGTTTCATCAATCAAATTACCCGTCAAGGTAATAGAATTATAATCCATCTCAGAATCTGTAGTAATTCTAATCTTGTTTGCCTTTTTATCCTGCATATCAAATACAAGAATATCACCCGAAAGATATGCGTTAACCTCACTGTTGGATGAAAGATTGTACATAACGTACCATTCACCACCATAAAGTCTTTCTATCTTCAAGCTTCCGCCTGCAAATTTAGAATTGAGATAAATTCTCAATTCATCAAGCTCATAAATTGCGGAAAGATCAACTGTTCCCGCTTTATTAAAGGACTTATCATTAAGAATGTTATCCGCGTTATTACTAAGAGTGAGTTCAATAAGTTCACTTTCTCCGCTCTCAAATTTAGATGTTATTGAAACTGCATAGGACTTTGTAGCATCATAAAGCGCTTCAATAGAATTACCTGCCATCTCTGACACAAGAACGTATTTGCTACCACTTGCGGATTTTGCATACAAGCGTATAGTTTTCAAAGCATCATTGACATTTGCAGTGGCAAATATTTTGCCGTTTTCAACCTTCCAAGTTACTGAATAAATTTCAAGCTCTAGCTCAATGGGATTTGAATAGCAAATTGCTCGTTTACTTTCAACGCCATTCTTAACTGCAGTAACCACAAACGTCTTTCTAACATTTTGTTTGCCTTCGTCACTCAAGAAATCAAATGTATTTCTGGTTGTGCTTCCAACGAACGTGTAAGATGCATCGCTTTCATATGCAACGTAAACGTTATATTTTTCCGCACCCGATACTGCGCTCCAATTAAGCTTGTATTCCGCATAAGAAATTCTTTCAAATCCAAAGTTAGCAGGACTTTCGGGAATATCCACCTTTTCAAATCCTGTGATATAATAGGTTTCACCTGCTACACCGTCAAATGTCAAAATTTTGTCTTTAGAAAGTGAGCAATTAACCTTTTCACCCTTTGAATTGTAAACAGTTACGTTTGCAAAGTTAGGATATTTAATTGTAATTTCACCCGAAAGCTTGGGAGAAACATTAATCTTATTAGCAACTCCGTTTTCCCAAGAAACACTAACCTCTGTATTGCCTCTTGCAACCAATCCAGTATAAGAACCTTTGCTCCAATTTGTAGGAATTGCAGGAAGAATTTCGATAAATTCTTCATCACTTTGAAGAAGCATTTCCGCAATTGCAGCAGTTGTTCCGCTGCTTGCTTCAATTTGGAAAATCTTTCCGCAAACCATCAAAAGATTTTCAAGTGTTGAATTACGAAGATTTCCTGCAAGCATTTCCTGCGCCAAATCGCCCTCGCCTGCTCTTGCATAAAGTGCCTGCTTGTGAGCCCAAGCCCAAGCAACTATGCTTGCTTCATTTGTTGCAGTTGTGCCGTATGGGTAATCTGTTAAACCATCATTTCTGCCTGCAAGTGTCACAAGTGCCGCATCAAGCCAAGCATCCGTGCTTGAATTGATTATATTTCCGGGGAATAAGCCTACAAGCTGTGAAATATGTCTGTGATTAGGATTACCAAGTGAGCCATAATAATCTTCTTCTCTAAATTCCTTAATTTGTCCTGACAAACCAACGATAATAGGATCGTATTTGTCAATTTGTTTCATTATTGTATTGAGAATGGAATATTCCTCACTTGAAAGCAAATCACTGTTTTCAAGGTCAATACCAAGCTCCTTTGCACACTCAAGCGCGCCGTAGTTGTTCATATACGCCAATGTTTGCGCGTATGTAGTGCCTGTGGTATAATACCAAGAGCCATTAACGTACATTTCGGGTGAATCACAACGTTCAACCAAGTAAAGTCCGTCATATTCCTTAACGCATTTGGTTACAAATCGAGCCGCTTCTACCAAAACGTCATAAACAACTTCAAGAACTTCTTGATCTTGAGTGAACAAGTAGTATTCATAGAAAAGCTGTGTTAAAAGACCAAGGTTTCCGCAAGAACGGTCTTGATTTACAAAGAACGGATTTCCTGCTATGCCCATTGTCCAACCATTTCCACCATCATTTCCTGAAACAGAAGGATTATATTTATTGATTACATTATTTGCATTTTGCTTTGCAACGCTCATATATGCAGCATTGTAATCAACGTATGGAATGAAGGTTTCTGCAAGATTTGTGCTGAATACATGCCAATAGTTCATCTGAATATTTATATTGCTCCAATATCCACTCGTCCAAGCAGGTATGTTATAACAGTTCCATGCCCCCTGAAGATTTGCAGGAAGTGAGCCCTCTCTTGAAGAAGCAATAATCAAATATCTTCCGTATTGGAATAAAAGCGTTTCAAGATAAGAGCTGTGTGTGCCAGAATTGTATTTTTCTAAAAGCTTATCAGTTGTAAGGTTGTAATCCTCTTCGTTACAATTCAACTCAAGGTCAACTCTGCCAAATAACTCATCATAATCTGCGATATGTCTTGATTTCAAATAATCATACGCCTCATCAACACTCATAGAATCGATTTCGTCAGTCACAAAATAAAGTTGATCCTGAACCTTTTCGCGAGCATCGTCAAGGTCGGTCTTAGCAGTTTGCTTGTTGTGGCTGTATTGACCGTTTTCAAAGTTTTCTGCACACAATTCATAATCTGTGCCAAAAGTAGCAACGATAATAGCACTTGTTGCACCTTCTACTCTGATAACACCGTCTATATCTGTTTTAACAGTTCCGTCCTTGTCGGTATATTTGTGCTCAACCGTATCTGCAATCATTGTGCCACCCGTTGTATAGACTCTGTAATATCCAACAAAGTCAACATCATAGTAACCAAGTGTACCACTAAGCTCAATACAACCGATTCCGTATTCAATACTTGATTTTACACTACCTGTCTTTGAAAGCCCGTCGCCCTTTTGGTTCATATAGCTTTGCTCAAAAGGAATTGTTGGGCGGAGTGTGAACGAAAGTGCTTCATCATCAGCATCAAGTCTTATAACAAGAGCATTATCGGGATATGAAACGAAATATTCTCTTGAATAGCTTACCCCATCATATGTATAGGATGTGCTTGAAATTGAAGTTCTCAAATCAAGCTCACGTCTATAGTTTCTAACATCGGAGAATTTATGTCCGAAATCAATATAGGTTTCTGAAAAATTGTTAAGACCCGCAACCTCGGGATAAGACGTGCTACCATTTTCCGTTTTAGGTAACTGCCATGGATTTGCAAGTGTTTTTTCTGTGATTTGTATGCGCTCCGTTTCGGTTCTTCCAAAAACGTTTGCACCAACAAATCCGTTACCCAATGGTAAAGACCAGTTCTGCCAACCGATGTCCTGACCTGCCATCATAGTAGCCTTTTCAGAGCACTCGTTGATAAACGGTGCTTCCTCGTCGTACCACAGTTTTAACGGTATTTCATTTGTATTAACTTTCAAATCATTCATATTAACACCTCCACCGTTATTTTGCGGTTTTCCCCATTGGCAACCAACCATCGATAATAGCAAAATTATGCACAAGGCACTTATTACCATTCTTTTGAGTTTTCCCATAAAAATTCTCCTTTCGAAATTTAATGAATATATTTATAGATTATATCTTGATTATATAATTGATTTGTGTTATAATCAATGTAAAATATACATAATAATTTGTAAAATCGTACATTTTTTAGTTATTATAACAAGTTTTTGTTTGTTTTGCTCAATATTTTAGGTCATTTTTACAACAAACTGACGAAGGAGATACTTTATGGAAATGAACAAATTAAAAAATCACGACCATTATTATTACACTCATTCTGACTTTTTTAACCATTCCTCAGACCTTGTTCATGCATTTTTAATGAAGGATTATGACATCGGTATGCATGAACAGGAGTTTTTTGAAATTAATATCATAAGCCGTGGGAGCGGCCTTCATTACATAAATAACAACGCAATTACGGCAAACGAGGGAGACGTTTTCATCATCCCTCCCAAAATAAGTCACGGATATGTTGGCGGAAATGGATTTGACGTTTTTCATGTCATTTTAAGTGACTCTTTTATGAATAAATATATAGCGGATTTGCAAAATCTTTCGGCTTTTTATAAGCTTTTTGGTGCAGAACCTCTCATGCGAGGAAAAACCTCCTCCCCCCTGCACCTCACACTTTCAAAAGAAGAATTAACACCAACATTAAACATTCTTTTTGAAATAGCTAGATATATAAATTATAACGACCCCACCGAATCACTTATAAGAAGCAATTTGGCAATGGCATCAATCGGTCTTTTATGCAGTGCCTATGCGCTGAGCAACCCAAATTCAAACATGACTCAAAGCGAGGAACACGCCTTGATGGAGTCGATTTCATACATCCATGAAAGATATTATGAAAAAATCACAATTGAAACCTTAATGCAAATAGCACATATGTCTCGCACCGCATATATAAAAAAATTCAAAGAAATATGCAAAATGTCACCTGCTGCTTATATAACGAAAATTCGTTTAGATGCCGCCCAAGTTATGATACAAACTACCCCACTCTCCGTTTCGGAAATTGCATGCCGAACTGGCTTTTACGATGCTTCACATTTAACCAAAGCATTTGAAACCATTTATCATACCTCCCCAATGTCCTACAGAAAAAACCATTAATAGATTCTACACTTGACAAACTCGTATTTATATGGTAATATTATATCACTATAAAAAAGGAGAGTATTTATTATGAAGGAATACAAAGTAGTTGCAGTTCCCCACGATTTAATCGTTCAAAAAGGTCAATTCCAAAAGCAATGTGACATTATCGCAAAATTAATCAATGATAACGCAAAACTTGGTTGGACATATCATTCCATGTCAAGCATGGTTATTAATGAAAAACCCTACCCTGTTTCAAATCATGAACCTAAAGAGCGCTCAATGTTAGTTTTCGTTCGCGACAAATAAAAATAACAAAAATAAACCGTGTCTAAAAAATTGACACGGTTATTTTATATATTCACTTGCTTCTTCTCTGCTATTAAAAATAATAATATGCTTATCACTATATTTTTCAAGCAAATCCATTATAATAGGTCTTTGCTCTTTCGCAAAGCTCTTAATAAATCCAATGAATTCCAGATCCTCTTCAGTTTCTATCCAAGGCATATCAGAGCGCGCTTTCCCTTGCCTTGATTTTACTCCGTCAAGACAAATCTCAAGCGGATAATCAAGAAATATCACAGTATCGCATGCAACTATTCGTTGCTCCATTGTTGAGATATAGTTTCCATCAATTATCCATTCATCCTTTTGAAGAAAAGCACCTAATCTTTCAAGGAAAATACTCTTATCAACAGTTGTTTTATCCTCATTCCAATACATCATATCAAGATGATAAAGGGGCAGACCCGTAGCATCCCTTAATTTTCTTGCAAAGGTGCTTTTGCCGCTACCAGGGCAACCTATAACTATTACCTTTTTCACAGGCGGGCTCCTTTCAGGAAGGCTTGCAGTTTCTCA
>JAZQUS010000052.1:0-3176 GCA_045631445.1 Eubacteriales bacterium | reverse complement strand
GCCTTCAGCGAGTGAAATTTGGCTTTGCCAAGTGAAATAGCTTTGCTGTGAAATATTTGCTTCGCAAATGTGAGGAGGCGAATTTTATTTCACATTGCGACCCTCAGGAGCAATATTTCACGATTTTCGCAAGAAAATTATTTCACATTCGGTGGTACTCCGAATATTTCACTACCATAAAAAAGCAGTGTCCCTTAGTACACCATCTGGGTGGCACGGCATCGCTGTGACGGGTGTAGTTCTCCTTTTTAACATCAACTAACTTCCCCTATAAATCAAAATTTGAACCTATAAATCACCCTCAAAATCCATTCGTATGCCCCGAAAATCTCCATATAATTTTTCTCAAAAGCTCAACGGGTAAAGCAAGGGCTGCACACAAAAAAGTAAAAGAAAGCTCACTCGACGTAAGCGGTGTCGCGCGCAAAGCAGTACCACCGAAATAAATAAACGATATTTGAATTGCCAAAATAAGCAACATAATGAGTATAAAAGTCGGATTTTTTGTTATTCCACTAAAAAGATTTAATCTGTCCGTGCGCGAATTAATGCATTGCATAACTCCAAGAAAAATAAAAAGCCCAAAGAAAGCAGAAAGCAAAACAATATTGTCCTTGCCACTTCTAAAATGAGAAGCAAAGAAAGGCAATTTTAAGAAACAAATTGACAAAATCGCAGAAAAAGTGCCCGAAATTAGTATTTGGTGCATCATATACTTGTTTAAAATCGGTTCGTCGCGACGTTTGGGTTTTTCCCTCATAATTCGTTTGTGTGCGGACTCACCTGCAAATGCTAAACCGCCAAGAGTGTCCATTATCATATTAACCCAGAGCATTTGTGACACGGTTATTGGGGTTTCAAAGCCGAAAAAGGGCGCTATCATACAAACAAGTGCCGAAGAAAAGTTCATTGTTAGTTGAAAAACGAGAAATTTTCGTATGCTTTTAAATATATTTCTACCGTAAAGCACAGCTTTGACGATGGATGCAAGATTGTTATCAAGAATGATAACATCTCCTGCCTCCTTGGCAACGTCGGAACCGTTACCCATCGCAAATCCGACGTCGGCAAGTCTTAGCGCGGGCGCATCGTTTATGCCGTCGCCCGTCATTCCTACTACCAAATCCTTACTTTGAGCAAGGCGAACAAGACGGCTTTTATCCTGTGGTAGTGCGCGAGCTAACACAGAAAGACGGGGGATGGCGCGAGTTAACTCTTCGTCGGTCATTTTTTCAATATCTTTATGTTCGAGGCAGAGATTTCGTTTTGAGTTAATTATGCCCGTTTGCTCTGCGATGCTTTTAGCAGTCAAAATTCCGTCACCCGTTATCATCACGATGTCAATTCCTGCGTTCTTGAGTGCTTCGACGGAAGCCTTTGCTTCACGTCTTGGTGGGTCGGAGATTACAACTGCACAGGTTAAATTATCGTTTTCAAGCATTGCTATTACTCGCTTGCCTTCATTTTGCTCTTTCATTATTGCACTCTCAACGGCAAAGGTCGAGGCGTTTTTACTGAACGATAGAAGGACCTCCGGTGCGCCCTTGACGTATGTTGCGCCTTCAAGAATGGCACTTGAATATTTAATTTTGCTATCAAATGGAGTCTTTTTGACATTTTTTGTGTAATCGGGTGTGAAAAAACGTTTTACTGCGTCAATCAGGGCGCGTTCGGTTGCATTTCCACCGCTTGCTCGACGGTTGGTGAGTCGGGCAGACGTGTTATAGCAGGAATTTTTGCAAAACGACAAGAAGGTTTCGGGGTGGCTTTCACGAAGATTTTTTATGCCGTTTATTTTTGTACCGTCAGGAAGAATAAATGCCTCGATGCTCATTTGTCCGCGCGTTAACGTTCCTGTTTTGTCGGTGAAAAGAATATTCATACTGCCCGCGGATTCAATTCCCACGCTCTTTCGAACAAGGACCATATCTCGAAGCATTTTTTTGACGTTTGATGAGAGAACGACCGCGATCATCATTGGTAGCCCCTCGGGAACTGCCATAATAACTACAGTAAGTCCTAAGGTTATTGAATGAATGAGCTCCGTTATTATGAAGGTGGGATTGCTTATTTTATGCATTATCACCTCGCGAACAAAGTCGCTTTCTATGAAAATAGCGGAAAATAAGCTAAGGAGCGCGATTATTGTTGCGGCTCCGTAACCGAGTACACTTATTTGTTTTGCGAGTTTTGAGAGGCGGATTTTTAGAGGAGTATCGCGCGTTTCGTTTTGCAATTCCCCAACTATTCCGCCAAGAAAAGAGTTATCTCCCACTTTGCAGACGAGCATTTCTCCTTCTCCTGATGAAACGAGGCATCCTCGAAGGCAAGAACTTTTTGAGTCGGGGGAGAGTTCATCTTTATTTACTTTATTTGGTGAGAAATTATTGATTTTATATGGAGTTTTGGTTACTTCCTTGCTCTCACCCGTCATTGCAGATTGGTCGAGTGAAAGCTCACCGGAAATAAGCACTCCGTCGGCACTTATTTTCTCTCCTGCGCTGATATAAATTATATCACCAACTACTATTTCGTCTGAGTTTATTGTTGTTAATTCACAGTTTCGCCACACGCGACAGGTCTGTTTTGTGCTCGCGTTGATTTTTTCAAAGGCGGAGTGAGAAGAATATTCAGAAAAGGTTGAAATGGTTGTAGCAAGAAGTACGGCGATTGCTATTCCGCCTGTTTCAAACCAGTCTATATTTTGGAAAGTGAAGGCAATATTTACTGCAAGAGAAATTAGCAGAACGCGAATGACGGGGTCCCCCATATTTTCAAAAAATAAACGAAAAAAGCTCTTTCCCTTTTTCTTTGTCATTTTGTTTGAACCGTGCTCTTTTCGAGAAGCAATCACCTCATCGTTGTTTAACCCTTTTTTTATTTGGTTGTCCATCTTTTTTCTCCTGAATGCGTTTTTTCTCAATTATATGTTCAAAATTTGCAAAATAGAAGTTGACGGACGGAGTGAAGTGTGGTAAAATATATTGAAATAGATAAATTGTGGATTTATGGGTGAGAAGATAGTTAAGAAAAGATTTAGGGGGATTTTGAAAAATCCCCCTATAACCCCAAAACTTTTTAATCGTGGGTGTTAATTTAATCCGCGCAAATCGTAATGTTTGATTGAAATCAAACATTACATAACGATTTTCTCACTGTTGGCAGGCAGTTCGAAA
>JAZQUS010000051.1:0-3267 GCA_045631445.1 Eubacteriales bacterium | reverse complement strand
AAAAGGGTATGGAGAAATTCACTCCATACCCTAATTATTAGTCTTCATATCTTGGGGGACAATAGTGAATCAGCAGATTGACATTTCCATTATCCTTAAAATCACAGTCCACATCAAAATTGCCAAATGTGAACCAAGTCGTGTTTTTGATTAGCGGTTTAATACTCTTGTCGGAGAAGTTCACCACTGCATATTCCATAGGTGGATTATCACCAAAATACATATCGTTTATTTTATCCAAGCAGGTCTGACACAAAGAACTTTGAATTGCCTTTGCATCAATAGTTTTAATATCGCCCTGAATTTGCACATGGGACAATCCACGGTCGGGGTTGTCCGAAGAATGCACATAAGATTCTCCATTGCTGATACTGTGCATCTGCATATATCCAGCATTTTCTTCCAACAGTTGCCCATTATCATCATAGCGATTGATTTCAATATACAGGATATCAAATGTATTCAGATTCAGAATACCTATATTATCCTCGCCCCAATAAGAAGAGATAGGATGATTCGGATTCTCTCCGCACACAAAACATTCTTCCTGTGTCAGTTCGGAAACATATGGAATGTGTTCATATTCTTTTGTTGTATCAACGGTGGACTGATTATTATTTGAGCAAGCAGATAATAGTAAAACAGATATAAGGACTAAACCGATTAGTCTTTTCATAGCATTATCCCTTTCGTTCAGGTTGAGGATGCAAGGTTGATTATCTCCTTGCCTTGTTTGTCTGCATATTCCACGAACTGTGCAGCACCGCCCCAAGAGTGGGTGATGAAACAAACCACTATCTGCGACTCTCGCACCATCCATTTATTTCGCCACGAGATTGCAAATCGCTTGGGAGCAGACTCAATTCCTTCTGGTAGGAACGTCTCAGTCGGGTCATAGAATTCATACTCCTGCTTTTCACCTGGCATATATGCCAGAACTACATTGTAGCAGATATGCGGATATGCCTGTTTCGACTCACGGAGTGCTTTCAGCACCATACTATCAAAACCGCCTTGATTGCCAACCATAAAACTGGTGACTCCACGGTTAGTTATCAGGTCTTTGATTGTATCCATCAGTTTGGGATACACAGAACTCGGTGTGTCTTTGTGACCGAAGAAGGAGCAAATCACTTCAACACCCTCCAATACTTTTATAATTACGATGTTGCCAATTAAGTGCAATTGAACTCTACCAACAACATTATATCATAAATATTCTACTTTTGCTCAAAATATCAGTCAAGTGCTTTTGTGTGAATACAGCGATTTCTGTATGGAAAAAGTATAATTATTACAAAGGCAGGTGATGTGTATGAGCAAGGATACTGAATTCAAGAATCGTGACCGCTATATCCAGTTGGGTATTGCTATTTCTACTCTCCGCAAGATGAGAGGTCTTTCTCAGGAGCAACTGGCAGAAAGAGCGAATGTCAGTCGTTCACACATCAGTTCCATTGAGGCACCTGGTATTGCTCGTCCGTTTTCTTTGGAAGTGTTCTTCAACATTGCCGATGCTCTGGAAATTGAACCTGCTGATTTGATAAATGCTTCCGTGTTTCCTGATAAGGTGATTCGCAACCAAAAGGGTTAATATAACTATGTATCCAACAGACCTAATCCAGTGTGATTGGGTCTGTTCTTTTTTATTGGAATCAAGTAAATAATGTTTTATGTTAGCGACCGTCTGTAAACGGTCGTGCCGTTCCGTTCAGATGCTTGTAAGCATCTTCAACTACACTCTCGGTAAGCAACAAACTATCAGCGAAGCGAACACAAACCACCACACACCTGACCATCATCTCAGTGCCGTATGTTCACCTTTTTTCTTGGATGAGGAACAACATAAGACACCTACTTACCTTCAAGGAATATATAAAAGCAGTGCCTATCATAACCATACTGATAAGGTTGTGTATCATAAAAATCGGGCATCGGTATCAAACCCGATGCCCTAAACACACAAGCACTACGAGGTGTGCCTTGTTAAAGTCAATGTTCCTGTCTTTGCAAATGGAAATATCTTTGTCAATGTTAATGTGAATGTCAATGTCTATGTATATGTGTAAAAATGCATTTGCATCCATCTGCATCCATTTGCATTACGATGCATCATATTCTTGCTTCATCTCTTCAAGAGATACACACCACTCGTGTTGATTGCAGAAATTATTGAAGGTTCTTAATTCTTCATAATTAGTGATACCTGTTCTATGTTTGTATTCATCATATGATGTCGGCATATTCGCAAGATTGCCCTTCATCACCAATAAACTATCGTCAGGCATTTCAATGGTTCTACTATCACCAACTTTTCCATGTTTGTTCCATCTGGCATTGGCTGCTTTAATTCTTGCTTCTCTGGTGCGATTCCAACCTTCTGCATTTCGGTCAAGTACATCTTTAATTGCCCTGAATGCCATTCGCATATAACGGTCATTCTCAATGTACTCGCTACACAATTCACCAGTCTTTACATATAGGAAAATTGCTTCAATCAAAATGCCTTTTTCCTCGGTGGTTAATTCTGCGAAATACAAGTCATAGAAGGAATTATAGAGAATAAAGGATTCCTGCTTATTCGAGTTTTCTGTTTTGGTCTTCATATTTATTTTTTCTCACTTTCATATTTTTTAGTTAGTCTTTCAACATATTTTTCGTAATCAATTTTGCTTGTTATCTTTCGTTTTTCTACAATTGCACTTTTCGGTATCCAACCTTCCCAAACTATTTTGCTAAGATAATCCTTTCTGTAAAGTGCTAATGCTTCTATCAATGCTTCTTCTGTTTTGAACGGGTTTTCGTATGCATGACCACCACAAAACGGTCCCAATCTAAAATATCTGCTTACTGGGTTTGTTATCATGCACCCACATTTCAAACAACAATCAAAACCTATTTGTGTTATATCACCATGCATTTTCATATAAACCATTTTGGGAGTTTCTTTAATAACTTCCCCCACCATTATTAAGAACGGCATTGGATTATCGTTATTAAACTTTTTCATAAAGTCAAAACCATCTACTGATTTTTTGGTCATGTATTTTTTTACCTTTATTTCATAACATTCGTTTATCTTTAATTCCATGATTTTCTCCTTTCTTTTTATTTCGCCGTTCAGCACTTTCGCTGTTCAGCAATATAAATATGAAAGGTCAATTGAAAAATCGAAGAAAATAAAAATCCGTGGTTTTGTGACCACGGATTCTGTTATTTATCGGGATTATTGTATTCTTCCAAAAGACCTGTTTCTTTTATGAAGGT
>JAZQUS010000050.1:0-2760 GCA_045631445.1 Eubacteriales bacterium | reverse complement strand
GAGCGAAAAACGAAGGCAAAAAAATGTGCGAGAAAAAGCGGTGGTATGACCAAAAAGCAATAACTTTTGTAATATGCAGAGTTGAGAGCTGAGCTGCTTTTGTCCCCACTTAAAAAATCGGGCACTAAAAAGATGGCGGTGGTTGATAGACCTTATAATAGAATATAGATATGGCAGTCAGGTTGAGAATAGAGATGCGACATATCTTACCGCAATGGATTTTTGACCTATTGTACTATGCGTCGTAGGTCGCTTCGCTTGCTAAGTCCCAACCTCTGTCTCAACTCGGACGGCGATACCGGAGCGTTTTTTCGGGTGAAAAATTATCGCAGAGAATTTTTTGTCCGAAAACCCTCGGGCTTGAACGTGCAGGTATTGTCCCTCCGAGTTAACTTCTTGATGGGACTTTGCGAGTGAAGCGGGATTTTCACGCTACATACATAAAAAATCTGACACATACAAGAAATATTTTTAAAAAAAGTAGTATCTTTGCAAAAAATAAAAGTATGGAGGAGTTGGCTCAAAAAATACATGAAATAATAAAAGATTATAGGCAAGAAGATGGTATTCAAATTTCTCCTGCTGATATTCTTGAATGGGCTTATCAATTTGGAGAGGATGCTGAATTCATGTTAAATGAGTTGACGCACCTATTACCTCAAATATATTTTTCAAAAGATAGAGTTCAAAAAGAAATGCAAAATATGCTAAATAAACTCTATAAATATCTTAATTATAAATCTGTAGAATCATTTTTTGAAGATTTGGACTTTTTATGTTTACAGCCATCTGGGAAAAGTCAACATATACTTCTACAAATGATTAATGATATTGCCATAAAAAAAACATCTCGCAGTATTGATGAATATAGAAGATATCCCAAAAAGACTTTTGTTTATGTCGATGATGTACTAGCCTCTGGTGGAACTATTGGACGCGATTTAATTCAATGGTTAAATGAAGATAATCATATAAATGATATTGCCAATAAAAAAATACATCTTGTAGTATCATTATTATGTTCTCATTCATGGGGAAAAAGTTTTGTTGATTTCAGATTAAATAGTACATTTCCGCAGTTAAAAAATAATCCAATAATTTGGGGGTGGGCATATGAAATTCAAAACCATTTAAAATGGGCAAATCAGAATTTAAATATAGCTATACCTGTTAAAGATCAACCTGAAGATGTAAAAAACTATCTTTCAACTTTAACTGCGGTTAAATATGAAGAATATGCTTATCGTGAGATTAATAATCCTATAAAGGAAACATTTTTTACTTCGCCAGAAAATCGTATACGATATGAGAACAATCTGTTGAAGAAAGGGTTAGAAATAATATCCAAGATAAATAATCCAAGTGAGAGTTTGAGACCTCTAGGTATGGTAAATCCTCGTTATAAGACTTTTGGAATGGGAACACATTTCTTTACTTGGAGAAATATTCCAAACAACAGTCCGTTAGTCTTTTGGTGGGATATTCCAGAACATGGGTGGAAACCATTATTTAAACCAAAACGAAGTTAGTATATGATTGAAGATAGAATATACAACAAAAAGGATATTATTTCATTTGCAAAAATAGCAGGTGAATGGGGGCTTTTTTCAAATATGCATTATGGCGCATTATTTGTAAATGAAACCCTCATACCTTCTGTTGAAGCATTATATCAATCATGTAAGTATCCACTCTATCCTAATATTCAGAAAGAAATATTGAGTCAGGATAATGCAATGAAAGCTAAAAGTATAAGTAGACAATATATTAGATATCAAAGACAGGATTGGGAAGATGTTAAATTCCATATAATGAGATGGTGTCTTATGGTAAAACTTATTCAAGAATGGGATGATTTAGCACCACTTTTATTAAAAACAAAAGGACTCCCAATTGTTGAATATTCTAAGAAAGATGCTATATGGGGAGCCATGCCATATGGTAATGATAAATTAAAGGGAAAAAATATTTTAGGTCGATTGTTGATGGATATTCGAGATAAATATATATTAACAAATAAAAAACCGCAATTCATTCCACCATTACAGATTTCCTCATTCCAATTATATGGAGTTAATATAGGTAGAGTGTATCCTACTGAATATTATGAAGATGATTTCTAGATAAATCATCTTTATCAAATAAATAAAACTACCCCTATCAGACTACATGGATAGGGGTAAACTTGTTTAAATAGAGTTATTATGTGTGTATGCTCCACCCGTGCATAGGCTCCATCAATACGGCAAACGATTGGTCGGGATGTCCGTGATAGAGCAAGCCTCCGACAATCCCCGTTCTACCATCGGGATATACCTGTCGGAATCCGAATGAGTGAGGTGCAGAGTCATAGTATAGCTCAATCTCACATGGGCAGTTTGGATTTTTCTCCCATTGTTTCAAACGGTCAATACATTTTTGCAACGTGTCATTCTTGATTTCCTTTGCGTAGGCAACAGCCTTGTCATAACGCTCTTGACATAAAATCTTCATACTCGATATGTTTTAAGGGGTTTATAATAAATCTTCATATACTCCGAAGCCGTAGCAATCGGCAATGTAAAAGTCCTCACAGCCGATTTCTGCGAGTGACTTCATTTCTTCCAGCGTATCGCAATAGAAGAAAATGTCATCATCCTTTTCGGTATCGGAATCCATTCCAATGGCAATACGCACTTCAACGGTATCGTAGTTGTCCTTATAGCGGATAAGGCAATCGGCATAGTGAGGCTCGATACCTCGCTCTGTAAAGAACTTCAA